>NZ_JBHXJK010000145.1:0-19637 GCF_042723255.1 Amycolatopsis thailandensis | reverse complement strand
CGGCTGAGCCGAGGGAAAGGGGCCCTTCACGCGCTTGTCCAAGTACATGAAGGGGTCCTTCACGGAGCTAGGCGCAAGCAAGGGGGCCTTCATGTACTTCGGCATGAAGGCCCCCTTCACCGACTTCGCCTTGGCCGGATCGCCGTAGCGAAGGCCTCCTTACCTACCCTCAAGGTAGTGAAGGGGCCCTTCACGGACCCTGGGTCCCTCAAGGAGTCCTTCACGGACCGCCGGATCGCCTCTAGCGCCTCAGTAACCCGACACATCACAGCTCCGGTCCAAGTACATGAAGGGGTCCTTCACGGAGCTAGGCGCAAGCAAGGGGGCCTTCATGTACTTCCGGCACCTGTGGCGACGCGAGGGAAGGGCGCGTGACCGGCGGGGGCGGCCGTGATCGGGCAGACTCGTGTCATGCGGGTCACAGTGCTGGGTGCGTCGGGGCGGACGGGGATTCACGTGGTCCGGCTGCTGCTGGAGCGGGGACATGAGGTGCGGGCGGGGCTGCGCAGCCGTCGCCGCGCCGAGGAGGTCGCCGGGCTCGGCGCCGAAACCGTGGTCGCGGACGTCACCGCCGACGCGGACGACCTGGTCGAGGCACTTGTCGGGTCCGAGGTGGTGATCAACGCGATCGGCGCGCCCGATCCGGATCAGGCCTCGGTCGACCTCGTCGACCGCGACGGCGTGATCACCGCGATCCGCGCCGCGGAGAAGGCGGGGGTAGCGCGGTTCGTGCAGCTTTCCGCGCAGTTCGCGGATTCGCCGGATCAGGGCGATCGGCTGGTGCGGTCGATCCTGATGGCGAAACAGATCTCCGACAGCGTCCTGCGGCGCTCCAGCCTGAACTGGACGATCGTCCGCCCCGGCACTCTCACCGACGACCAGCCCACCGGCCGCGTCAAGCTCGGTGGTCACCTCGAACCCGGGCACGTCTCCCGCGCCGACGTCGCCGGGGTCCTGGTCGCAGTCCTCGACGAGCCGCTCGCGGAGAACCAGGGTTTCGACGTCATCGGCGGCGAGATCCCGATCCCGTCGGCGCTCGCCGCACTCAGCTGAGCGCCTTCTTCCGTTCCCGGGAAGCCCGCAGGTTCGCGACGTTCCCGCAGGTCCGCACGTCGTGCCAGACCCCGCTGTTGTTGCGCGAGACGTCGTAGAACGCCGAACGGCAGCCGTCGAGACGGCACAGTTTCAGCCGCTGCCAGATCCCGGCCTGCTGCGCGAGCAGCGTCTCCGTCCACAGTGCCGAAGCGAGCCACTGCCGTCCTGCGCCCGACGGGAACAGCCGGACGACGCCGTCCCGCACGGCCAGGTCCGCCTTGATCGGTTTCTCGACGGCCGCTTCGTCGCCGTCCAAGAGTGAAACGAACGACTCCCGCAGATCGCGAAGCGGGCGAAGGTCACCCGAGCCCGGAGTGAAGCCGGGAACTTCGGCACCTCGCACGCGAGACCATTCCGCCAGTGCCTCGGCGGCCCACGGCCGCGCCAGATCGGCGTCGCTCAGCAGGTCGAGGCCGTGCGTCTTGATCGCCTTCGTGTTGAGGAAGTCCTGAACGAGCGCCAGCCCCGAGGGGGCGGTGCGTAACCGGTATCGGTCCGTCGCGGTCCATGACATAGGTCAAGCGTACTTGACTCTGTCAGTGCGCGCCGCCATGCTGACGACAGAGGCAAAAGCCGAACACTTCTGTCAAGGGAGCAAGTCATGACCTCCATCGAGGGCGCGGTCGTCCTGGTCACCGGCGGACAGCGCGGACTGGGCAGGGCGTTCGTCGCCGAACTGCTCGACCGCGGCGCCGCCAAGGTCTACGCGACGGCCAGGACGCCGCGCGCGGAGGCCGAGCCGCGGATCGTGCCGCTCCCGCTCGACGTCACCGACCCGGAGTCCGTCCGCGCGCTGGCCGCCGAAGCGAGCGACGCGACGATCGTCTTCAACAACGCCGGTGTCCTCGGCCTCGGCTCGCTGCTCACCGAAGACGTCGACGCGCATCGGCCGGTCTTCGAGACGAACGTCTTCGGGGCGCTGCGTGTCGCGCAAGCGTTTGCGCCACGGCTCAAGGACGGCGGAGCGCTGGTCAACGTCCACTCCGTCCTGTCTTGGGCGGCGGGCTCGGGGTCCTACGGCGCCTCGAAGGCGGCCTTCTGGTCGCTCACCAACTCGCTCCGTATCGAGTTCGCCGAACAGGGCACCCAGGTCGTCGGTGTCCACCTCGGCTACACCGACACCGACATGACCCAGGGTCTCGACATCCCCAAGAACGACCCGCGCGACGTCGCCCGTCAGGTCGTCGACGGGCTGGAGAAGGGCGAGACCGAGGTGCTCACCGACGACCTCACCCGCCGGGTCAAGGCCGCGCTGTCCGGTCCGGTCGAGCAGCTCGGCACCAGCCGGATCGCCGGGTGAAAAACCGTTGGCGGAAGCACGCGAGCCCAAGGTAGCTTCGCCGCCATGTGTGCTTCCGCGTTCACCAGGACCCGCCGCGCCTAGCGGCGGATCCAGCGCTTCAGGCAAGGAACCGCCGCCCGAGCGAGTCATCGCCGGGCAGGCCTCGTGCTGCCCGGCTCACCTCGAAGCCGCGGAGATCCCTTGCGCACACACCGTCCTGGCCGCCATGAACTCGGCCAGAACTTCCTCATCGACCGGAACATCATCGAAACCGTCGTGCGGCTCGTCGACGGCACGACCGGGCCGATCATCGAATTCGGCACGGGCGACGGAGCCCTGACCCTGCCGCTGGAACGGCTCGGCAGGCCACTGACCGGCGTCGAAATCGACGACCGCCGCACCGCCCGGCTGGCGGGCCGCGTCCAGCCGCCGACGAAGATCGTCACCGCGGACTTCCTGCGGTTCCCGTTGCCGAAGACACCCCACGTGCTCGTCGGAAACCTGCCGTTCCACCTGACCACCGCGACCCTGCGCCACCTCCTCGCCGCTCCCGGGTGGACGGACGCCGTTCTGCTCATGCAGTGGGAGGTGGCGCGCCGCCGGGCCGGGGTCGGTGGCGCGACCATGATGACCGCGCAGTGGTGGCCGTGGTTCGACTTCCGGCTGGCGGGCCGGGTGCCCGCGGAGGCGTTCCGCCCGAGGCCCGGCGTCGACGGCGGTCTGCTCACGATGACCCGCCGTGAGCGGCCGCTCGTCGACGACGCGGATCGTGAGCGCTACCAGGACTTCGTGCGACGGGTGTTCACCAGCCCCGGCAGGGACGTCGTGCCCAAACGGCTCACCGCACGCCAGTGGGCTGAGGCGTTTCGGCCTCGGCGAGGAAATCCGGCTCGCGGACGCGGCGCTTCGTCGAACCGAACAGGACGCCGCCGATGACGACGGCCGCCGCGACGATCTCCACCGGCGAGGGCCGCTCGTCGAGCACGAGGAACGCCATCGACAGCCCGACCACCGGCACCAGCAGGGAGAACGGCGCGACGACGCCCGCCGGGTTGCGGCGCATCAGTGACGTCCAGATCCCGGAACCGACGATGGTGCCGAACAGCACGACGTAGGCGAGCCCGCCGAGGCCGATCAGCCCGGTGGTCGTGCCGAGGGTGCTCAGCGAGCGGCCGATCTCGGCGGGGCCCTCCATCACCAGCGACAGCGCGAACATCGGCAGCGGCGGCACCACGGACATCCAGAGGACGAAGTTCAGCGGATTGTCCGGTGCCGCCTGTCGCGTGCTCAGGTTGCCGAAAGCCCAGCTCAGCGCGCCGAGCAGGGTCAGGATCACCGGCAGCAGGGCGGCGTTCCCGGCCTGCTGCCAGGCGATCGTCGCCATCCCGGCGACGGCGAGCAGGATCCCGGCGAGCTGCCGTCCGGACACCCGCTCCCGCAGGAAGACGGCGCCGAGCAGGACGGTGAACGGGGCCGAAGCCTGCAGCACCAGCGACGCGAGGCCGGTCGGCATGCCGGTGTCCATCGCGATGAAGAGGAAGGCGAACTGCCCGGTGCCGAAGCCCAGCCCGTAGCCGAGCAGGTGGCGGATCTTCACCTTCGGCCACGGCACGAACAGGATGGTCGGGATCGCGATGACCGCGAAGCGCAGCCCGCCGGCGAAAACAGGCGGGAACTGCCCGAGGGTGGCGTGGATGGCGAGGAAGTTGCAGCCCCAGAGGACGACGACGAGCAGGGCGAGCAGACGGTCGCGGGCGGGCATGTCTTCACTCTGACGTGGATGACCATTTAGGACCAGCGAGAATATTTGCAGCGACCGTTCAGTTTCGCTTCACATATGCTGGCGGTATGGACATCGGCCGGCTGCGGACCCTGCGGGAGTTCGCCGACCGCGGCAGCGTGACGGCGGCCGCGAAGGCGTTGCACTGCACCCCGTCCGCGGTTTCCCAGCAGCTGCGCGCTTTGCAGAGTGACGTCGGTCTCGCGCTGACGGAGCCCGCCGGGCGCGGGCTGCGGCTGACCGACGCGGGCCGCGCGCTGGTCGCCCGCGCGGACGACGTGCTCGCCGCGCTCGACCGCGCGGAGTCCGAATTGGACACTTACCGCAGCGCCCCGCGCGGCCGGGTGCGGGTGGCGATCTTCCAATCGGCCGGGCTGATGCTGCTGCCCGGACTGTTGCATCGGACGGCGGAGTTCGACGGGCTGGACGTCATCGTGCGTGACGTCGACATGACGCCACCCGAGGTGCCGGGACTCGTCGCGGACTACGACATCGTGGTGGCGCACCGGGACGAGCACGCGGAGTCGCTCGGGTCGGAGCGGCTGGAGTCGCGGCATCTGCTGCGCGAACCGCTCGACGTCGCGCTCCCGGCGGGACACCGGCTCGCGAAGCGGCGCCGCCTCGAACTCGCCGAACTGGCCGACGAACGCTGGATCAGCGTCAACGCCGGGTTCCCGGTCGACGACATCCTCCAGTCGCTGATCATCCGCACCGGCGTGCGGCCGCGGGTCGTGCAGCGCATCAACGACTTCCGGATCATCGAACGGCTGGTGGCCGCGGGGCACGGGATCGCGCTGCTGCCCCGGTACACAGTGGACACCCGGCGTGGGAGCGGGATCGTCTGCCGTCCGCTCGCCGGGATCAAGGCGGCGCGGCACGTCGAAGCGGTCTGCCGGCTCGGCGCGTCTTCGCGGCCCGCGGTGGCGAAGGTGCTCGACGCGCTGGCCGACGAGGTCGAGGCGCTCACGGGCGAGCGTGACTCTTCAGGTGGTCCAGCGCGATCTTGAGCGCGTCGGCGATCGGCGTGATGTCGTGCCGCAGGTGTGCCATCAGCAGGCCGCCCTGGAGGCAGGTCATCGCGGTCTGCGCGAGCCGGGCCGGATCGGCGTCCTCGGCGAGCTTTCCCTGATCTTGCAAGGACTTCAAGCCGCGTTCGAGATGGGACTCCCAGGTGCGGTAGGCGTTGTCCAGCAGCGGGGCCAGCTTCGGATCGTCGCCGAGTTCGCCGGTGAGGTTGCCGAGCGGGCAGGCGACCGGTCCTTTCGGGGTGCTCTGGATGGCGAGGATCTCCTGGGCCCACTGGTCGAAGTCCGCCCACTCGCGGAGTTCGAAGATCGTGGGCTGGTTGCCGAGGATCAGTTCGAGACACCGGTCGATGACCGCGCCGACGAGTTCGTCCTTGTTCTTGAAGTAGTGGTACATCTGCGATTTTCCGGCGCCGCTGGCCGCGAGCACCTTGTCGACGCTCGTCGCGGCGACGCCGTTGACGTACATCAGTTCCGCCGCCGCGTCGACGATCGCGTCACGAGTCATCCGCCCTCGCGGGGTCTTCGCCGGTTGACCACTCATGTACCGAATAGTACAGTCGGCCGCACTGTACCGATCAGTACAACCAAAGGAGCTGACGATGGGGGATCTCAACACCGACCTCGCCGACCTGCGTGTGGCCGTCGCGGAGCACTTGCCGGAGGAGGTCGCGCCGGTGCTCAAGGCCGATCGGGAGAAGTTCGTCGGGATTGTCGCCGAGGCGGCGGTGAAGCCGGGGGTGGCGATGCCGGACTTCACGTTGCCGGACGCCGGTGGTGCCCGGGTCCGGGTCGCGGACGGGCCCGCGGTGGTGGTGTTCTACCGCGGCGCGTGGTGTCCGTACTGCAATCTCGCCTTGCGCGCGTATCAGCAGGAGTTGCTGCCGGAGCTGGAGAACCTGGGGGTGAAGCTGGTCGCGGTCAGCCCGCAGCTGCCGGACGGTTCACTGTCCACGAACGACCTGGCGTTCACCGTACTGTCCGATGTGGACAACGAGCTCGGGCGCGCGCTCGGCATCACGTTCCGCCAGGACCCGGAGATCAAGCCGACCTTCGACGCGCTCATCGGCGACGTCGAGAAGATCAACGGGGCGGCGGAATGGGAGCTGCCGTACCCGACCGTCCTGGTCGTCGACGGCGAAGGCGTCATCCGCTACATCGACGTCCACCCGGACTACACCACCCGCACCGACCCGGCCGACATCCTGGCCGCGGTGAAAGCCCTGTAGAGGTACATGAAGGCCCCCTTCCTGTACCTAGGCGCAAGGAAGGGGGCCTTCATGTACTCGGGCCGGCGGAAGTGTCCTGCCCCGTCGGTCCGGCGGCTGAAGTCGGGAGGTGCCGTGAAAGCCACTTTCGCAACCTGCGGCGGGTACGTGAAGCCGGAAGTCCGTGAAGGCCTCCTTCCCTACCTTGAAGGTAGGGAAGGAGGCCTTCACGGAACGTCGCCAGTGACACGGTCACGAGCGGCCCACGCCCAGCCGCGACAGAGGTACATGAAGGCCCCCTTCCTGTACCTAGGCGCAAGGAAGGGGGCCTTCATGTACTTGGGGCCGACGGAAGTTACCGGTTCGCCCGGTTCACCGCCGACACGACGGCCCGCAGCGAAGCGGTCACGATCGACGGGTCGATCCCGATGCCCCAGAACACGCGGTCCGAGATCGCGCACTCGATGTACGACGCCGCCCGCGCGTCGTCGCCCGGCGAGAGCGTGTGCTCGCTGTAGTCCAGCAGCCGCAGGTCGAACCCGACGGTCGACAGCGCGTCGAAGAAGGCCGCGATCGGCCCGTTCCCGCGCCCGGTGACCTCGTGCTCGTCGCCCTCGACCCGCACGGTGGCGGTGATGTCGTACTCGCCGTCACCGTTGTCCCGCACGTGCTGGCGGACCAGCTCCAGCGGCGTCTTCAGCTCCAGGTACTCGGCCGAGAAGGCGTTCCACATGGTGCTCGGGTCGACCTCGCCGCCCGCGGTGTCGGTGTGCCGCTGGACGACCTTCGAGAACTCGATCTGCAGGCGCCGCGGCAGGTCGAGCTGGTGCTCGGCCTTCATGATGTAGGCGACGCCGCCCTTGCCGGACTGCGAGTTCACCCGGATCACGGCCTCGTAGTTGCGGCCGATGTCCTTCGGGTCGATCGGCAGGTACGGGACCTCCCACGGGTGCTCGTCGACCGGCGTCCCCGCCTTGTCGGCGGTGGCCTTCAGCGCGTCGAGGCCCTTGTTGATCGCGTCCTGGTGGCTGCCGGAGAACGCGGTGAACACCAGGTCGCCGGCCCACGGGCTGCGTTCGTGCACCGGCAGCTGGTTGCAGTATTCGACGGTCCGCTTGATCTCGTCCATGTCGGAGAAGTCGATCTGCGGGTCGACGCCCTGGCTGTACAGGTTCATGCCCAGCGCGACCAGGTCGACGTTCCCGGTGCGCTCGCCGTTGCCGAACAGGCAGCCTTCGATCCGGTCCGCGCCGGCCTGGAAGCCCAGCTCGGCGGCGGCGATGCCGGTGCCGCGGTCGTTGTGCGGGTGCAGCGACAGGATCACCGAGTCGCGGCGCTCCAGGTTGCGGTGCATCCACTCGATCGAGTCGGCGTAGACGTTCGGCGACGCCATCTCGACGGTGGCGGGCAGGTTCAGGATGACCGGCTTCTCCGGCGTCGGCTGCCAGATCCCGGTGATCGTGTTGCAGACCTCGAGCGCGTAGGACAGCTCGGTGCCGGTGTAGGACTCAGGGGAGTACTGGAAGCGGAAGTCGGTGTCCGGCTGCTTCGCCGCGTAGTCGACGACCAGTTCGGCCGCCTGCGAAGCGATCTTCGTGATGCCGATGCGCTCCTCACGGAACACCACGCGACGCTGGAGGATCGACGTCGAGTTGTAGATGTGGACGATCGCGCGCGGCGCCCCTTCGAGTGCCTTGAAGGTGCGCTCGATCAGTTCCGGGCGGCACTGGGTCAGCACCTGGATGCTGACGTCGTCCGGGATGGCGCCTTCGTCGATGATCTCGCGGACGAAGTCGAAGTCGGTCTGCGACGCCGCCGGGAAGCCGACCTCGATCTCCTTGTAGCCCATGCGGACCAGCAGGTCGAAGAACTTGCGCTTGCGCGCGGGCGACATCGGGTCGATCAGGGCCTGGTTGCCGTCGCGCAGGTCGACCGCGCACCACAGGGGGGCGGTGTCGATACGCTTGTCCGGCCAGGTGCGGTCGGGCAGCGCGATGTCCTCGACCAGGTCGTACCAGGGGCGATAGCGGTGTACGGGCATCGAAGTGCCGCGCTGGGTGTTCCACGAGGCCTGCTCGGAAGGGGCCGGGCGCGTGGGTTTACGGATGCTCATGAGGGGACGGTTCTCCTGAAGAATCGGGTGCGACGACCGGCACCACGAAGCCCCGCGACGGGGAGCCGGTCCGATCAGGCCCCGTCGCGGCAGCGAAGCAGGAGAGCTCGAGCCACGAGGCCACCTTAACCGCGAGATCGCCCGGAAGGAAACCCGGGCCGCGATCGAACCGTGACCAGAGTGGCGCCCATTCGGGTTACTCACGGGTAGCAATCGGACCAGGGAGCGTGCCACACTGCCCGGCATGGGCGAGCACGCTGAAGAGAAGGAAACCGCTGATCAGGAGACCCGGCGCAAGGTCGACTGGCGCGCCGGGAGCGGTCGCGCGGCCGGGATACTGGCGAGCGTCGTCCGCTGGGTCGGCCTGGTCTTCGCGGCCATCCTGGTGCTGCACGTGGTCTTCGTGATCGGCGAAGCGAATCCCGACAACGGCATCGTGTCGTTCGTCCGCGGCTGGGCCGAGGGACTCCTCCTGGGCTTCAAGGATCTCTTCATGCCTGAAGACGCCAAGCTTCGCGTGCTGGTCAACTACGGCATCGCCGCGATCTTCTGGATGGTGGTCTCCGGGATTCTCGCCAAGATCATCCGGCGCGTGGGCGGTTCCGCCTAGCTTCGGAGCATTACGCTCGAAACATGCTCGGCGCCAGCCGCCCTCGGGCGGTGCCTTACGAGATCGTCGCCATCGGGACTTCGGCGGGCGGAGTCAAAGCGCTCGTCAAGGTGCTGGGGGCCTTGCCCGCCGACTTCCCCGTGCCCTTGGTCATCGTCCAGCACCTCGACCCCCACCACGACACGATTCTCGCCGACCTCCTCGATCGGCGGTCGCGATTGCGGGTGAAACTGGCCGAGAACGGCGAAACGGCCGAGCCGGGCGCCGCTTATCTCGCGCCGCCGGACCGGCATCTCCTGGTCGCCCCCGGCGGCAAGCTCGTGCTGTCGCAAGGTGACAAAGTGCGGTTCGTCCGGCCGTCGGCCGATTCGCTCTTCGCGTCCGTCGCCGAGGTCTACGGGGCCGCGGCCCTGGTCTGCGTGCTCACCGGAACCGGGTTCGACGGCTCGACGGGGGCGAAAGAGGTGACCGCCCGTGGCGGTACCGTAGTCGCCGAAGATCCGGATACCGCGGAATTCAAAGGCATGCCACAGGCTGTGGCGAATGCCGTGGCGGTCGACCTGGTGCTGCCGCTGGACGACATCGCGGGTGTGCTGGTGGCCCTGACCGAAAGGACGAGGTCACTGTGACCGCGCATGACGGCGAGGCGGAAGACGAGCGTGAGCTCGAATCCTTGCTGACTTTCATCGACGATTCCCGCGGCTTCGATTTCACCGGGTACAAGCGAACCTCTCTCGGCCGCCGGATCCGCAAGCGGATGCAGACCGTCGGCTTCGAGAAATACCCCGACTACCGCGATTTCCTGGAAAGCAACGCCGACGAGTTCCAGGAACTCTTCAATACCATTCTGATCAACGTCACCAGCTTCTTCCGGGACCCCGCCGCCTGGCATTACCTCCAGACGGTGGTCGTTCCCGAGCTGATCGCCAAGGCGGGCCCCGGCGGTGACATCCGGATCTGGAGCGCCGGCTGTTCGAGCGGGGAAGAGGCTTATACCCTCGCGATCCTCTTCGCCGAACAGCTCGGCGTCGAGGCGTCGACCAAGCAGGTCAAGATCTACGGCACCGACGTCGACGAAGAAGCCTTGCGCGAGGCCAGGGCCGGTGTGTACTCGCTCAAATCGCTCGAGAAGCTCCCCGACGAGTTGAAGACGAAGTATTTCGAACCGAACGGCGCTCTGTTCGCCTTTCGCCGCGACCTCCGCCGGCGGGTGATCTTCGGCAGGCACGACATCACCCGCGACGCCCCGATCTCCCGGGTCGACCTGCTCGTCTGCCGCAACACTCTGATGTACTTCAACGTCGAAGCGCAGGCGAAGATCATCGAGCGGTTCCATTTCGCGCTCAACGACGGCGGCCATCTTTTCCTGGGCAAGGCCGAGATGCTGCTCGCCGACGGCTCCCGGTTCGAAGTCACCGACATGCGCAACCGGGTGTTCAAGGTCCAGGCGAGCGCGGCGGCGCGATCGGCACGCTTCGACCTCCGGGCGGCGGCAGGGATGGAGAAGATCAACAGGCGTCAGGTGGTGGAGCTGGCCCTGGCTGCTTCACCCGACGCGATGATGGGCATCGAACGCGACGGCACGGTCGCGGTCGTCAACGGCGCGGCGAGGCTTCAATTCGGGCTCTCCGCGAACATCGCGGGCACGCCCTTCCGAGATCTGGAGATCTCCTACCAGCCGATCGAACTCAGATCCTTGATCGACAGAGCCCACAACGAGCGTCGAAGCGTCCGGGTCAACGCCGTGCGCCGGGAAAAGGGGGACGGCGAGGTCCAGTACTTCGACATCATCGTCAAGCCCTTGCTCACCAGCGACGGTGAGGACCTCGGTGTCGCGATCACGTTCATCGACACCACCGAGGCGACCCGTCTCCAACAGGAGGTCAAACGGGTGCAGGAGGACCTCGCCACGGCCTACGCGGAACTCCAGTCGACCAACGCCGAACTCGAAACCGTCAACGAGGAACTCCAGTCCAGCATCGAGGAACTCGAAACGACCAACGAGGAACTTCAGTCCACCAACGAGGAACTCGAGACCACCAACGAGGAACTCCAGTCGGGCAACGAAGAACTCGAAACGATGAACGAGGAGATGCGGATCCGCACCGCGGAGCTGGACGAGGCACGCACGTTCCTCGAAGGGGTGCTGTCCAGCGTCGCGGCCGGAGTGGTCGTCCTCGACAGCGACCTTCTGGTGCGAAGCTGGAACCGCGGAGCCGAAGACCTGTGGGGAATGCGCGCCGACGAGGTCTACGGAGCCGACTTCTTCACCCTCGACTTCGGTTTGCCGACGGAAGGTCTTCGCGACATGGTCGAAATCTGCAACGAGACCGGCCATCGCGCACTCCCGGTCGAAACCGACGCGGTGGACCGGAAGGGCAGGCCGTTCGTCGCGTCCGTCAGCTGCTCACCGTTGAGCGGACCGGGCAGCGGCGTCGTACTGCTGATGGAGAAGCGACGGGAGTGAGCTCCGCGCCGCGCGGGATCACCGGCGACGGCCCGCTTTGACGGCTTTCGAAGGTGAAACCGTCAGCTCGCCGACCGTGAGACGCCGGCTCATCAGCGACGCGCACAGCTCCCCGATCTTCATGTTGTGGCCGCGGGCGTACCGGCGCAGCAGCAGAAAGGCCGCCTCCGGGCTGATCTCCAGCCGGGCGGACACCAGGCCCTTGGCCTGCTCGATGATCACCCGGCTGGTCAACGCGCCTTGGAGCTGCTCGGTCGTCGTGGTCAGCTTGGCGACGGCCCGGTGGTTGAGCATGCCGATCGTCGCGACGTCGGCGAGCGCGGCCGCGATCCTCAGATCCGCCACCGGGAGCGGCGCGGTCTCCGAGGTCAGGACCGTCACCGCGCCGAGCACGTCCTCGCGGCGGCTGAACGGGAACGCGTGAATCGACCGATAGCCGAGGGAAACCGCGGCCTGGCTCAGCCGGCGCCAGCGTGTCGTCGCCTCGGCGAGGAGCACGTTGACGACTTGCTCCCCGCCGTCCCGGCTGTCGACGCCGGGGCCTTCCTCGGCGAGGATCCGGTCGAGTGGTGCTGTCCCGAGCCGGTCGTCGGTGTTGATCACGACCGGGTGGTCGCCGACGGCTGCCAGGTGGACCGCCGACGAGGCGACGAGCTGGGCGTAACGATCCGCCACGCAGTGCCAGTACTTCGTCGGATCGAGAGCGGGCACGAGCGTGTCCGCCAGCTCCACCAAGGTGTCGGTGACCCATCTTTCGCGATTCTGCATGAAAATTCGGCCTTCCCGCGGGTTGCAGTATCGAGAGGCACTTCCGGACGGGACTGCCGGAGTGCTTGGGGAAGAGTCAACGCTAGTCCTCTCGGTATGGCCGGGAAAGGCGCCTCACTCAGCCATCCGGGTCACATCCGCGGGAGGATCGCGAGCGTACGCTCGGTTCATGTGGGATCGCACCGGTGGCCGATACGACCAGGCGACCTTGCGCGATCTGGTCGAAACCGAACGAGGACGTGCGAATCGCGCGGCGCGCGTGGCTCTGCGCCACGAAAACCTGCTGGAAGCGGCCATCGAGATCATGCGCCCGTTCCATCTGCGGATGGCGGAACTGCACCGTGCCACCGAGAAGAGACATCGCGCCGCGGTCGAACTGCACACGGGCTACGCCGACGCGGTGAAAAGCTGGGCGGAGGGGCCCGAGCGGGCAGGACTTCCCCCGGCGTTCATGGCGGCGGTGGCCGAGGCGTCCGGCATCCGCAGCCTCGCGGTGACCTTGTTCACCAAGGGCGATGGCGGCGCCGCGGTCGTCGTCTCCGATCTCGTCGCCGCCAAGGTGAACGATCTGGAGTACGTCTTCGGCGAAGGACCCTCCCAAAGCACCCCGTTCGAGACGGGGGTCTGCGGGGAACGTGAATTGATGAGCAGATGGCCCCGGTTCGGCCCCGCCGCGCGGGAACTCGGAGTCCGGGCGGTGGTTTCGGCTCGGCTGGGGCTGCTGGAATCCCCGATGGGAACCCTCATCGCGTATCGGCCCGAGCCCGAACCGGACGCGGAGATCGCCCGTTCGACGAAGGTGGTGGCCGACGTCCTCACCGACACCGCGCTGCATCCGGGCACGCGGCTCGACGTCGAGGACGGGCTGCCCGTGCATCCGTTGTTCGGCGACAGCGATCTGCGGGTGGTGGTGCATCAGGCCACGGGAATGGTCATGACCACCCATCACTGCACCGCCACGGACGCGCTGGCCCTCATCCGCGCGTACGCCTATTCGCTGGACGAACCCGTCATCGAGGTCGCCCGCATGATCGTGAACCGGACGACGGCCCTCAACTGACTCCGAGCCTTTCGTAGGCCTCGACGGCGGCCTTCGGGTCGTCCGCCTGGAACTTGACGACGCGGACGGTCTCGGTCTTGCCGAGCGGACGGGTCACGGTGATCGGCTCGCGCAGTTCGGCGACCAGGTTCGTCTCATAGAAATTGTCGTGGCTGAGCCAGGTCCCGTCGCGGAACTTCTGCGCCTTGAGCGGGTCGTGGCTCTCCTTCAGATGCCGCAGCGCGGCGACGTTCTCCCTCGGGATCCGCACGTCGTAGAACGAGCTCCAGCGCACCCGGACCTCACGCGACGAGACGACGTGCGGTCGCACGACGGTGCCGGCGTAGACCCCGAACACGAGCAGCACCGAGTACACGCCCAGGACGAGCAGCACCACGTCGACGACGATGCCGAAGTCGATCAGCCAGAAGAGACCCGCTTCGACCGCGCTCACCACGGCCATGACGACGAAGATCGCCTTGCCGTTCGCGCCGTAGGGCACGGCCACGGCGTCCCCGTCGACACCGTCCTCGCGGCGTCGCACATACAGCCAAAGCCCCGTCATCGTGCGGGATTCGTTGCGGACGAGATTGCGCAAAGCCCCCATGACCCCAGGTTAGCGATCGAAACGGGTCAGGATCTTCAGCGCGTCGGCGGATCCCGGGTCGTTCGGGGTGTAGATCTCCAGCCGGTGGTCGGGGCTGTCGGGCTGGAGCCACACCTGGTAGTCGACGTCGACCGAGCCGACCGTCGGATGCCGCAGAAGCATGGTGCCGACGGTGCAGTCGGCGACGTCACCGGTCGCCCAGAGCTTCGCGAACTCGTCGCTGCGCATGGTCAGTTCGCCGATGAGCCCGGCGAGGCGGGCGTCCGTGGGATGACGGCCCGCGGTCAGCCGCAGGTAGGCGACGTGGATGCGGGCGAGTTCGGCCCAGTTGCCGAAAAGGTTCCTGGTGAGCGGGTCGAGGAAGAACATCCGCGGCACGGACGGCCGTCGTGCGGGGTCCTGGGGCGAGTCGAAGCCGACGTGTTCGGCGGTGAGCGCGTGCCCCGCGCGGTTCCAGGCGAGGACGTCGCCGCGCCTGCCGAGCACTACGGCGGGCACGGTCTCGCCGAGGTTCTCCAGCAGCGCGACGACGCGGGGATGCGGGTCTTCCGGGCCGGGGTCGGACAGCTTCGGGAGGGCGGACTGCCGGGCGAGGTTGTGCAGGTGGCCGGTTTCGACGTCGTCGAGCCGGAGCGCGCGGGCTAGCGCGTCGAGCACCTGCCGTGAAGCGGTCTCGGCGAGCCCCTGCTCCAGCCGCGTGTAGTACCCGGCGCTCACTCCGGCGAGCTGGGCGAGTTCCTCACGGCGCAGACCGGGCACCCGGCGGGAGGTGCCGTAGGTGCGCAGGCCGATCTCGGCGGGGGTCACCCGGTCACGACGGCTTTTGAGGTACACGCCGAGGCTTTCCATGTCTTCGAGCCTAAGTTCCTTCGCGGCCGCGTGGGTGTACCCGCTGGGTGTACCCACGGCACGGGGATGGTTGCCACGCCGGGATCGACCGACCGTCGAGGGCATGACAAGACAGCACAACCGGGCCTGGTTCGGCCTGCTGGTGATCCTCTGCCCGGTCTTCCTGGTCTCGATGGACGGGTCGATCCTGTTCCTGGCGATGCCCAGGATCAGCCAGGCGCTCACGCCGACGGCCGATCAGGCGCTGTGGATCCTGGACGTCTACGGCTTCGCGGTCGGCTCGCTGCTCATCGCGTTCGGCAACATCGGCGACCGGTACGGCCGCCTGAAGCTGCTGGTGATCGGCGCCGCCGTGTTCGGCCTCGGTTCGGCGGGCGCGGCGTTCGCCCCGAACCCGGAGCTGCTCATCGCGTTCCGTGCCCTGATGGGGCTGGCGGGCGCGACCCTGCTGCCGTCCGCACTGGCCGTACTGAGCGAACTCTTCCCCGATCCGCGACGACGGGCGCGGGCCATCGGCGTCTTCGCGGCCGCGTTCGCCGCCGGTTTCGCGATCGGCCCGGTCGTCGGCGGTGTCCTGCTGGAGCGGTTCCCCTGGGGTTCGGTCTTCCTGGTCAACCTGCCGGTGATCGCGGTGTTCCTGGCGCTCGCGCCGGTGTTGCTCCGGGAGGTGCGGGCCACGAGGCCGGGCCGCGTCGACGCGCTGAGCGTGGTGCTCTCGGCCGCCGGCCTGCTGCTCGCGATCCACGGGATCAAGCACGCCGCCGCCGACGGGCTGTCCGTCGTCGCGGTCTCCACGGGGATCGCCGGGGCCGGGCTGCTGTGGTGGTTCGTCCGGCGCCAACGTGGTCTCGACCACCCGCTGATCGAGTTCTCCCTGTTCCGCGACCGCGTCTTCACGATCGCGGTCGTCACCGGGTTGCTGCCCCTCGCCGCGTGGTCGGCGGCCGCGTACCTGTCGGGGATCCATCTGCAGTCCGTGCTCGGCCTGCCCGTCCTGCACGCGGCGCTGCTGGCGCTGCCCGGGGCGGCCGTGCTCACCACCCTGTGCGTCGTCACGCCCGCCCTGGTCGACCGCGTCGGCAAGCGCGCGGCGCTGGTCGCCTGCCACTTCTCCATCGCCCTCGGGCTGGCGCTGCTGCTCATGACCGGCGTCACGGGCGGGGCGGGCTGGTACGTCGCCTCGACCGTGGTCGCCGGGGTCGGCTACGGCATCTCGTTCAGCGTGGTGGCCGACACGGCCGTCGGTGCGGTGCCCGCCGAACGGGCCGGGGCGGCGGGCGCGATCGCCGAGACCAGCAACGAGATCGGCAACGCGCTGGGGATCGCGCTCATGGGGTCGCTCGCCGCGCTGGTGTTCCGCCTGGCCGGTCCGGGCCTCGCGCCCACGCTCGGCGAAACCCTCCAGCGTCCGGGGATCGCGCCCACGGACATCGTTGACGCGAAGGAGGCCTTCGTCGCGGGTCTGCACACCGCCGTCGCGGTGCTGAGCCTGCTGCATGTCGGGCTCGGCGTCCTCGCCCTGCGCTGGCTCCCTCAGTCGGAGAAGGCGCTCGCGCCCCAGGCGCCGGCGTAGGCGAATTCCGCCAGCGGGACGCGGTCGCGCGGCGCCTTCTCACGCTCGATCCGCCAGTCCTCTTCGAGTACCGAGGGGTCCGCGGGGTGGCCGACGGCGATGGCGACCTTGGGGACGACGTCGTCGGGGAGCCCGAAGAAGTCCGTCGCCGCCTCGGCGGAGAAACCGGCCATCTGATGCGCGATCAAGCCGAGCTCGACGGCCTGGAGCACGAGGTTCTCGCTCGCGAGACCCAGCCCGTACTCGGCGTACGGGACTTCGCCCTTCTCGTTCGTGGTCACCATCACGCCGATCAGCAGCAGACCGGCGCGATGGGCCCACGCGCTGTTGCCCGAGTTGAGCGTCGAGAGGATCCGGTCGAACGACGGCGTGCCCCGGAGGCCGACCAGGTAGCGGGCGGGCTGGGTGTTGCCGAACGACGGCGCCCAGCGGGCCGCTTCGAGCAGCGCGCGGACCTGGTCTTCGGTGACCGTGACGGCCTCGTCGTAGGCGCGAGGACTCCACCTGGCGGCCATGATCGACGCGATCGGGGTACTCGTATCGGCGGGCTTGTGCATGGCTCGGGAAGATACAGCGGAGCGAAGCTCCTCGTTTGAGGGTGGCGGCGGGGGCATGGATGGATAACAAGGCGTGCTCTCCGTCACTAAAGTGAAAGCCCTCCGACTATTTCGTTGGTGTTAAGGAAGATTTACTTCGAGAAGTCCCTGAAGTGGTGGTCAGGCCCACTTACGAGGGTGGCGGGCGTGCGTGACCCCGGTAGGCTTTCGCCCAAATAAGGGACGCGGGGGCTCCTCGGTGCCCACCAGGAGCACGCCCGGCCCGTCGAGGAGGTTCGGGCGTGGCCCTCGTGGTCCAGAAGTACGGCGGTTCGTCGCTGGAAAGTGCCGACCGGATCAAACGCGTCGCGGAACGCATCGTCGCCACCAAGAAGGCGGGCAACGACGTCGTCGTCGTCTGCTCCGCCATGGGAGACACGACGGACGAGCTGCTCGACCTGGCTCAGCAGGTCAACCCGGCGCCGCCGGAACGCGAGATGGACATGCTGCTCACCGCCGGTGAGCGCATCTCCAACTCGCTGGTGGCGATGGCGATTTCGGCGCAGGGCGCGGAGGCCTGGTCGTTCACCGGTTCGCAGGCCGGTGTGGTGACGACGTCCGTGCACGGCAACGCGCGGATCATCGACGTCAGCCCCAGCCGCGTGACGGAAGCCCTCGACCAGGGCTACATCGCGCTGGTGGCGGGGTTCCAGGGCGTGTCCCAGGACACCAAGGACATCACCACCCTCGGCCGCGGCGGCTCGGACACCACCGCCGTCGCGCTGGCCGCGGCGCTGAACGCCGACGTCTGCGAGATCTATTCCGATGTGGACGGTGTGTACACCGCCGATCCCCGGGTCGTTCCCGACGCGCGCAAGCTCGACACCATCGCCTACGAGGAGATGCTGGAGCTGGCCGCGAGCGGGTCGAAGATCCTGCACCTGCGCTCGGTGGAGTACGCGCGCCGCTACGGCGTCCCGATCCGAGTCCGTTCTTCCTACAGTGACAAGCCGGGCACCACCGTGACCGGTTCTATCGAGGAGATCCCCGTGGAACAAGCGTTGATCACCGGTGTGGCGCACGACCGCTCCGAGGCCAAGATCACGGTGACCGGCGTGCCCGACACCGCCGGTGCCGCTGCCCGGATCTTCCGCGTGATCGCCGACTACGAGATCGACATCGACATGGTGCTGCAGAACGTGTCCAGCACGTCGTCCGGCCGCACCGACATCACCTTCACGCTGTCGAAGGCCAACGGGGCCAAGGCCGTCCAGTCGCTGGAGAAGATCAAGGGCGAGATCGGTTTCGAGTCGGTCCTGTACGACGACCATGTCGGCAAGGTGTCGCTCGTCGGCGCGGGGATGCGTTCGCACCCCGGTGTCACGGCGACGTTCTGCGAGGCGCTCGCGCAGTCGGGCGTGAACATCGAGATCATCAACACCTCCGAAATCCGGATCTCGGTCCTGATCCGGGACGCGCAGCTCGACGACGCGGTGCGCGCGATCCACGAAGCATTCGAACTCGGCGGCGACGAAGAAGCCGTCGTCTACGCGGGGAGTGGTCGCTGATGGCTGAAGGTTTGCGAGTAGGGGTCGTCGGGGCGACCGGTCAGGTCGGCGGCGTCATGCGCCGTCTGCTGGCCGAACGGGGTTTCCCGGTCGCCGAAATGCGGTACTTCGCTTCGGCGCGGTCCGCGGGCTCGAAACTTCCTTGGGGTGACGGGGAAATCGTCATCGAGGACGCGACGACCGCGGATCCGTCCGGTTTGGACATCGCGCTGTTCTCCGCCGGCGGCTCGACCTCCAAGGCGCAGGCGGAGCGGTTCGCCGCCGCGGGCGCCACGGTGATCGACAACTCGTCGGCCTGGCGCATGGACCCCGAGGTCCCGCTGGTCGTCAGCGAGGTCAACCCGGAGGCGGTCAAGGAGGCGCGCAAGGGGATCATCGCGAACCCCAACTGCACCACCATGGCCGCGATGCCGGTGCTCAAGCCGCTGCACGCCGAAGCGGGCCTGGTGCGGCTGGTCGCCAGCACGTATCAGGCGGTGTCCGGCAGCGGGCTCGCCGGTGTCGAGGAGCTGGAAGGCCAGCTGGCCGCGGCGGCGCCGAACGCGGGCGCGCTGACCCACGACGGCGCGGCGGTGACCTTCCCCGAGCCGAAGAAGTACGCGCGGACCATCGCGCACAACGTCCTCCCGATGGCCGGGTCCATTGTGGACGACGGCGAGTTCGAGACGGACGAAGAGAAGAAGTTCCGCAACGAGAGCCGCAAGATCCTGAGCATCCCGGAGCTGCGCGTCTCCTGCACCTGTGTGCGGGTGCCGGTGTTCTCGGGGCACTCGATCTCGATCAACGCGGAGTTCTCGCAGGCGCTTTCGGTCGCGCGCGCGACCGAGCTGCTGACCGGCGCGCCCGGCGTGGAACTGTCGGACATCCCGACGCCGCTGCAGGCCGCGGGCCAGGACCCGTCGTACGTCGGGCGGCTGCGGACGGACCCGGGCGTCGACGGCGGTCGTGGTCTGGCGCTGTTCCTGTCGAACGACAACCTGCGCAAGGGCGCGGCGCTCAACGCCGTGCAGATCGCGGAACTTTTCGCCGCGAACTCCTGACCAGCTCCACGTGTTCAGTCCTCTGAATGCGCCAAGCGCGTGAAGGCCCCCTTCCCTCGGCTGAGCCGCGGGAAGGG
>NZ_JBHXJK010000144.1:0-19868 GCF_042723255.1 Amycolatopsis thailandensis | reverse complement strand
TGGGTGTTTGTTGTTTGTTGTTTTTTTTTTTTTTGTGTTGGGTTTTTTTTTGGTGTTTGGGGGGGTTTTTTTTTTTTTTTTTTTTTCCTTGTTTTTTTTTTCTGCGGGGCGCCCCCCCCGCCTGGGGGGGGGGGCCCCCCCCGCTTCACCTTCCAGACAACCCAGAACCCCACATGTTCGTAGGAGCTCTCGAGCTCGACATCCTGCTGGGCGACGTTCACTCGCTCAAGCAGAAGCGATCCGTGATCAAGCCGGTGCTGGCCGAGGTACGCAGGCGTTTCGACGTCTCCGTCGCCGAAGCCGGTCATCAAGACCTGCACCGGCGCGCGCTGATCGGCGTGGCCGTGGTCGCGGCGAGTGGCGAGCACATTCGTGACGTGCTCGACTCGTGTGAGCGCCTCGTGGCCGGCAGGCCGGAGTTCGAACTGCTCTCCGCCCACCGCCGGCTGCTCGGCCCGGATGACTGACGGAAGATCTTTCGAGGAGAAGAATCCCATGGCCGACCCCGCTCGGGCTCGCAAGCTCGCCAAGCGGATCTCACAGATCGTCGCGCACGCGATCGAGCACGACATCAAGGATCCGCGGCTCAATCACGTGACCATCACCGACACGAAGATCACGGCGGATCTGCACGACGCCACGGTCTACTACACGGTGCTCGGCGAGAACCTGGAGTCCACGCCCGATCACGCCGGTGCCGCGGCGGCGCTGGAGTCCGCCCGTGGCGTCCTGCGCACGAAGGTCGGTCAGGGCACGGGAGTCCGCTACACTCCGACGCTGGCCTTCGTGGCCGACAGCATCCCTGAAGAAGCCAAGCACATCGAGGACCTCCTCGCGAAGGCCAGGGAAGCCGATGCGGAGGTCGCCCGCCGGGCGACCGGAGCACAGCACGCCGGTGAAGCCGACCCGTACAAGCCGCCACGGGAAGAGGCCGCAGACGATGAGTTCGCCGATGAGGAGACCCGCAGCTGAGGAAACAGGCCACGCCCTGAACAGGCGTGGCCTGCTGCTGGGAGCCGCGGCTCTCGGCGGCTCGGCGCTGCTTTCCGCTTGCGGCGCCGAGAAAGCCCCCTTGGTGGGGCCGCCGCCGGTGGCCCCACCGACTTCCCCGACACCGCTCACCGAAGCGGTCACGGTGCAGAAGATGCGGTCCGCGGCCCGGAACCGCGACGTCAACCTCGTCATCATCGCCCCCGACGGCGTGTCCCGGGTCGGGTTGCCGGTCTGTGTCGCCCTGCACGGACGTGGCGCGGACGCCCGGACCTTCCTGAACCTCGACGTGCGGAACGCGTTGAACCAAGCCGTCTCGGCCGGGCTGCCCGCCTTCGCGGTCGCGGCCGTCGACGGGGACAACTACTGGGTGGACGTCGGCAAGGCCGACGACCCGCAGCGGATGCTGGCCGACGAACTGCCCGGCTGGCTCTCCCAGCGTCAATTGCGCCCGCCGTCGGCGATGTTCGGGATCTCGATGGGCGGTTTCGGCGCGTTGCGCTACGCCCGCGAGCACAAGAACCTCAAGGCCGTCGCCGTGGCGAGCGCCGCGCTGTTCGTGAGCTGGTCCGATGCCAAGTCCCGCAAGGTCTTCGCGGATCGCGAGCAATGGGAATCCCACGAGCCGTTGCTGCACACCGGCGATCTTTCGGCGTCGTCCACCGGGGTGTGGTGCGGGAACTCGGATCCCTTCGCCCGCGCCGACCGCAAACTCATCAAGGCGGTGCAGCCGGCCGTCGGGAAGATGAGCGAAGGCGAGCACAACGACGATTACTGGCGGGGCATCATGCCCGAGATGATGAAGTTCGTCGCGGAACGCCTGGCCTGACCCCGCGTTTCGTCCTCTGGATGCGGTAGTCGGTAACGCGAACTACCGCATCCAGAGGACGAAATGCGGTAGTCGGCGAAGCGAACTACCGCATTCAGAGGACTACTTGCGCGGAAGGCCCGGCGGATTGATCCGCGAGGCCTCCACGGCCTCGTTCCCCAGGTTCCAGCGTTTGAGCACCTCGGCGTACTGACCGTTCGCGAGCACGCTCTGAACGGCCTGGCGCAGCGGTTCGGCGAGCCCGTTGCCCTTCTTCGTCATCGCCGCGATGTCGGCCGGGATCTGGCCGCCGCCGGAGACCGTGCCGACGATCTTCGTCTGCCCGTCCACGGCGACGTGGTACGCGGCCGTCGGGTTGGGGCCCGCGTAGGCGTCGATCCGGCCGGACTGCAAGGCCAGGTAGTAGTCGGTGGTGTTCTGGAAGTACTGGAACTCCACCGGTTTCAGGCCGGCCGCCTTGTTCTGTTCGTCCCAGCGCACCAGGATCTGTTCCTGGTTGGTCCCGGAGCCCACCCCCACCTTGAGCCCGGCGATGTCCTTGGGCTCCTTCACCGTCACATCGCGGTTCTTCTTGACCTCGAAGGCGATGGTGTCCTTGCGATAGGTGGCGAAGTCGTACTTGTCCTTGCGCTCCTCGGTCACCGTGATGTTCGAGAACCCGGCCGCGTACTGGCCTGTCTCCACCGAGAGGAAGAGGTTCTCCCAGGACGTCGCCTGAAGGTCGAGTTCCAGCCCCAGCACGTCCGCGACCAGTTGCGCGATGTCGGTCTCGACGCCGATCACCGTCTTGTCGTCGTCGGCGCGGAACGACAGCGGGGGAGTGCCGTTGCCGGTGGTGCCGACGGTCAGTTTCCCGGTGTCGCGCACCGCTTTCGGTACGAGATTCGCGACGGCGTCGACCTTCTGCGCGCGGACCCGGTTCTGCTGCGCGGTGATGTTGATCCCCGAGGTCCCCGGCTGAGGTGCGGCGGGGGCCGCGGCCTCGGTCGTCCCGCACGCGGCCAGCGCGACCGTCGACAGGAGCAGGATCGGGTACAAGAGCTTTTTCACGGTGACACTCCTTAGAGGACCTTTTCGAGGAACGCCCTGGTGCGGGGATGCTCGGGCGTGTCGAGAAGCTGCGCGGGCGGGCCCTGTTCGACGACGCGGCCGGCGTCCAGGAACACCACGGTGTCGGCCACTTCCCTGGCGAAACCGATTTCGTGGGTGACGACGATCATGGTGGTGCCGCCGCGGGCGAGTTTCTTGATCACGTCGAGCACTTCGCCGACCAGCTCCGGGTCGAGCGCGGACGTCGGTTCGTCGAACAGCAGGACTTCGGGCCGCACCGCGAGCGCACGGGCGATCGCGACACGTTGCTGTTGCCCGCCGGAGAGCTGCCGGGGATAGGCGTCCGCCTTGTCCGCGAGCCCGACCAGCGTGAGCAGTTCCCGCGCGTGGTCCGTCGCCTCGGCGCGAGCCCGGCGCTGAGCCGAAATCGGTGCCTCGACGACGTTCTCCAGCGCCGTGAGATGCCCGAACAGGTTGAAGTTCTGGAACACGAACCCGATCCGCGTGCGCTGCTTGAGGATCTCGCGTTCGCGCAGTTCGTGCAGCCGGTCGCCGGAACGCCGGTAGCCCATCAGTTCGCCGCCGACGCTGATGAAGCCGCGATCGGCGCGGTCGAGGTGGTTGATGAGCCGGAGGAGAGTGGACTTGCCGGAGCCGGACGGGCCCAGCACCACGGTCACCTCGCCGGGCCGGACCTGGAGATCGACCCCGTCGAGCACGGTCAGCGCGCCGAAAGCCTTGTGGACGCCGCGGACGTCGACCTTGAAGCCGTCACTCATCGGGCTGCCGCCTTCAGTTTGGCGAGGCCGGCGCGGGCCTTCTGCAAGGGGGTGGGCGGGACGGTGCGCAGCGCGCCCTTGGCGTAGTGGCGTTCGACGTAGAACTGCGCCACCGAAAGGAGTGTGGTGAGCAGCAGGTACCAGGCGGTGGCGACCAGCAGCAGCGGGATCACCCGGCCGCTGCGGCTGTAGATCACCTGGACCTGGTAGAAGAGTTCCGGCAGCGCCATCACGTACACCTGCGAAGTGTTCTTGACCATGCCGATGATCTCGTTGGCCGCGTTCGGCACGATCGAGCGCATCGCCTGCGGCAGCACGATCCGGCGGAACTGCCTCCCAGGCGGGATGCCCAGCGCCGCGGCCGCCTCCCGCTGTCCCTGATCGACCGCGAGGAATCCGGCGCGCACGATCTCCCCGGAGTAGGCGGCCTGGTGCAGGCCGAGCCCGAGCCCCGCCGCGAGGAACGGTGGAATCAGGCTCATCGTGTCGAAAGAGACGAACGACGGGCCGAACGGGACGCCGAAGGAAATCTCGTTGTAGAGAATGGCGAGGTTGTACCAGAAAAGCAGCTGGAGAATGAGTGGTACCGATCGGAAGATCCACGTGTAGGTCCAGCTGACCGACCGCAGGAGCGGATTCCGGGAAATGCGCATGAGCGCGAGAACCGTGCCCAGAAGGAATCCCGCGACCACGCCGAACACGGTCAATTCCACCGTCAGGACGACCGAGGAGAGAACGGCGTCGGCGAACACGTACTCGGCGACGACCGACCATTCCCACGCCTGGTTGGTCACCAGGGCGTGTCCGGCCATGGCCACCAGTACGGCGACCACCGCCGCCGCCAGCCAGGTCAGCGGCCGCCGGGCGGGTACGATCTTCAGCGCCTCCTCCGGCCGGGCAGGTGCCGGAGGCGCGTCCAGGTCACTCGTCATAAGACACCTGTCTCGATGGAAATGGGCAGCAGGAATCGCCGAAAGCGGGATAGACCGAAAAGGAATTGTCGTCGGCGCGGCATTGATCGCCGCTTTCCTTCTCGTCGAGCCGACTTTAGGAAGCTGTGCCCGTTCCGGTCAACGAGGCCGGTGCCGGTTCCAGATGCTGGAAGCCCGTGGCGGCGCCACTCGCCGGTAGCTACGACCTACCGAAGTACATGAAGGCCCCCCTCGCTGCGCTAGGCGCAAGGAAGGGGGCCTTCATGTACTTCGGATGAGCGGCCTCAGGCCGGTTTGGCGGCGACGATCAGGTCCCGCACGATCGCCTGGTCCACCCGGTGGGCGAACCCGGCGTACGGCCCGTCCTCGCGGACGTCCAGCCCCGCCTTGTCCAGGATCGCGGCCAGCTCCTCACGCGGCGCGACGTTGGTGTTCCAGGAGATGCCGAGCGCGCCGCCGGGCCGCAGGACCCGCGTCCACACCGGGACGGCGGCCGCGAGCAGGTCCCGCGGGCTGCGCGCGAGCGACGCGTCCTGGGTGCGGTGGCTGCCGTGCTGCACGCCGTACGGGGCGTCGGTGACGATGAGGTCCACCGAGTTCGGCCGCAGCAGTTCGTCCGTGGTGAGCGTGTCACAGTTGAGGTAGGTCAGCTTGCGGACGTCACCGGCCTTGTACCGCTCCTTGGTGATCCCGAAGCCGATGTCGAGCCGCCTGCCGAGCCGGACCTTGTTGCGGCGCACCTGACCGGATTCCGCGCTGTGCTTGATGCGCTTCTGCTTCAGCCAGGTTTTGACGAACATCTCGTAGGAGTCGAAATCCTTGCCGTCGACGTCGAGACCGGTCGCGTCGAAGCCGTACATCATCGCCTGGTTCAGCGTGGTGCCGCGGCCGCACAGCGGATCGAGCAGGTGCAGCGGTTTCTCCAGCATCGCGGCCGGATCCGCCGTCGACAGCAGGGTGACGTTGACGAGCAGTTTGGTGAACAGTTCGTTCGTCTTGCCCGGGTACTTCTGGATGGTCAGCAGATCCGAGTCGAAGTTCGCGAGCGGGCTGATCGTCACCGGTTTCAGGACGCCGTCGCCGAGTTCGAACAGCGCGTACAACGCGGAAAGGTTCGAAAGGAGCGCGAGGTCGCGTTCGCTCAACGGGGCGGGCGTGGTGAAGGTGAGGTAGCCGACGCCGCCGAGTTCGGTCTCGCCGATCTCCGAGATCTCGGTCTCCAGCGCGGACAGGCCGAACACCGCCAGCTCCGCGCGCAGCAGGGCCGGGGTGGAGTCGGTGTAGACCCGGTTGGCGGACGGGTAGACCAGGATCGCGTACTCGGACATCCGGTAGAGCGTAGCTTGACTGATTGTGACAGCGACTCCAGTGCCGAACCTGAAGGAAGCCGCCGCGCTCCTGGCGCGCGCGAACGACGTGACCTTGCTCGGGCATGTCCGCCCGGACGCCGACGCGCTCGGCAGCGCGCTGGCACTGGGCCGGGCGCTCCAGTTGCGAGGCGCCAAGGTCCGCGTCTCCGTCGGCGAGCCCGAAGAGATGCCGGAAACCCTGCGCGGCCTGGACGTCGGCGGGCTCTACGTCCCCGCGAGCGAACTGCCGGAGAGCGAACAGCTGCTGGTCGCGCTCGACACGCCCACCCCGGGCAGGCTCGGGAAGCTCGCGCCGCGGGTGGACGCCGTCCGCGCGGCCGGGGGCGACGTCCTGGTGATCGACCACCACGCGTCGAACGTCTTCTTCGGTACGGCGCATGTCGTCGACGACACCGCCGAAGCCACCGCCGTCCTTGTCTTCGCGTTGCTGCAAGAGCTCGGGGCCGAGATCGACGAACCGATCGCGCGCTGCCTGTACGCGGGGCTCGTCACCGACACGAGCGGGTTCCGCCGCGCCCGGCCGTCCACTCACTTGATGGCCGCGAAGCTGCTCGAAGCCGGGGTCGACCCGGACAAGGTGGTCCGCGAGATCGTCGACGATCACCCGTTCGCGTGGCTGCCGATGCTTTCGGACGTTCTCGCGGGGGCCCGGCTCGAACCGGACGAGGCGCGTGGCTTCGGGCTCGCGCACGCTGTCGTGACCCTCGACGCCGCGCGGAGCGTGCGCGCGGAGGAGGTCGAGGCGGTCATCGACGTCATCCGGTCCACGCGTGAGGCCGGGGTCGCCGTGGTGCTCAAGGAAGCCGAACCGACCGGGCCGCTGCGGCGGTGGACGGTCTCCCTGCGCTCGGCGGGCGGTGTCGACGTCTCGGCCGCGGCCGGGGAACTGGGCGGCGGCGGGCACCGGCAGGCGGCCGGGTGCACCGCGGAAGGCACGGCGGAGGAGGTGCTCGGCAAGCTGCGGACGGCACTGTCGAGGGCGCCGCTGCTGTGACCCGGTGACGGCCGGTGTCATCGTAATTTCATCGGCCGTTTCTAGCGTGAGCGGCGATGAACGCTCACGCCTCCCTCCGCCGCCGGATCCTGGTCACGCTCGGCGTGATCGTGCTGTTCCGGCTGGGTCAGAGCCTGCCCGCTCCCCACGTGACCGTCCACGCGCCGGAAGCCGATCACCCGCTGCGCTGGATCCTCGACCTGGCGACCGGGGGTGGCCTGTCCACCCTGCCGGTGTTCGCGTTCGGCGTCCTTCCCTGTCTGGCGGCCCGGCCTGTCCTGCGGGCGCTGACCATCCTGAGCCCGCGGCTGGCCGGGCTCCGGGCCGAAGGCGAAGCCGGCGCCCGCGCGTTGCTGCGGTATCAGCGATGGCTCACCGTCGTACTCGGCCTGCTGGGTGCCATCGCCGTGGTCGTGTTCCGCGGCTTGGGCTTCCTCGGCGGGGCCGTGGCCGTGGCGTGCCTGACGGCGGGCGCCGCCGTGGTCTTGCGGCTGACCGAGGTGATCACCGACCGGGGATTCGGCGACGGCGTCCGGATCCTGCTCCTCGCGCAGGTCCTGGCGGTGCTGCCGGCGGAGTTCCCGCGCCTGTACGCAACGAAGGGCTGGGCCGCCATCGCGGTCGTGGCCGTCGTGACGTTGTCGATCACGGTGCTCACGATCGTCTTCGCGCAGGCGCAGCGCCGGATCCCGGTGCAGTACGCGAAACGGATGATCGGTGTGCGCGCCTACGGCGGGAGCCCGTCCTACATCCCGCTTCGGTTCCCCCAGTCGAACAGCCCGGCCGTCCTCGCCGCGGTGTTGCTGTCCTTACCGGTGCTCTGGCCCGGCGTGGACTGGCTGCGCGACGAGGGAAACCCCGGGCGGATCGTGATCTACTTCGTGCTCGTGTGCCTCTTCGCCTTCCTCCGGGCGGTGGGAACGATGGACATCGACCAGGTGACCCGTGATCTCGTGCGCGTGGGCGGCTTCGTCCCCGGGATCCGGCCGGGCCAGTGGACGGCCGACTACATCGGCTACGTGCGCCACCGGATCATCGGCGTCGGAGCGCTCTGCTCGGGTGTGGTCGCGCTGATCCCGGCCGTCGCCCTGGCCTTGCTGGACGTGAGCCCGAGGGTTCCCTTCGCCGGGGTGACCCTCCTGGTGGTGCTCGTCTTCCTCGTCAGCGTCGCGCTCGACACCGTGCGGCAGATCGAGTCGCTCCGCCAGCAGGAACGGTACGAACCGTTCCTCCGCTGATCTTCCCGGCGACTGGGACTGTCGTACCAGACGTCTAGTCTGCATCGGTGCCTGAAGCTTCCGAAGTCGACGAGCGTGTCCCCCCGAAACGCGTGCTCGGTCTCGCCGTGCCCGCGCTCGGTGTGCTCGCCGCCGAACCGCTCTACGTCCTGGTGGACACGGCCGTCGTCGGGCACCTCGGCGCGTTGCCACTGGCCGGGCTCGCCGTCGGCGGTGTCGTGCTGTCGCAGGTTTCGAGCCAGCTGACGTTCCTCTCCTACGGCACCACGTCGCGGACGGCACGGCTGCACGGCGCCGGACGACGGGGTGACGCGGTCCGCGAGGGGGTCCAGGCGACCTGGCTGGCGGTGATCGTCGGGCTGGTCGTGATCGTCGCCGGGCAGCTGCTGGCCGCGCCCATCGCGCGGGTGCTGTCCGGGGACGCCGCGATCACCGAAGCCGCCGTCTCCTGGCTGCGGATCGCGCTGTTCGGGACCCCGTTCATCCTGATCACGATGGCGGGCAACGGCTGGATGCGCGGTGTCCAGGATTCCGCGAAACCGTTGCGCTATGTCCTGGCGGGCAACGGGATCTCCGCCGTCCTGTGCCCGGTGCTGGTGTACGGCGCGGACTGGGGGCTGGAAGGTTCGGCGATCGCGAACGTCGTCGCGCAGGTCATCTCGGCGTCGCTGTTCATCGTGGCGCTGGTGCGGGAACGGGTCCCGCTGCGCCCGGAGCCGAAGGTGATGCGCGCCCAGCTCGGCCTCGGCAGGGACCTGGTGCTGCGCAGTCTCGCCTTCCAGGCGTGTTTCGTCTCCGCCGCCGCGGTGGCCGCGCGGACGTCCACCGAGGCGGTCGGCGCGCACCAGGTCGTGCTGCAGCTGTGGACGTTCCTCGCGCTCGTGCTCGATTCGCTCGCGATCGCCGCGCAGTCGCTCGTGGGGGCCGCCCTCGGTGCCGGCGCGAGCAAACGGGCGCGCGGGGTGTCGAGCCAGATCACGGTGTACGGGCTGATCTTCGGCTGCTTCCTCGGTGTCGTGTTCGCTTCGCTGGCCGGGGTGCTGCCGAGGGTGTTCACCTCGGACGCGGCCGTGCTCGGCGAGATCCCGCACGCGTGGTGGTTCTTCGTCGCGTTGCAACCGATCGCCGGGGTGGTGTTCGCGCTGGACGGCGTCCTGCTCGGCGCGGGCGACGCCGCGTTCCTGCGCAACGCGACGCTGCTGAGCGCGGCGCTCGGGTTCCTGCCGCTGATCTGGCTGTCGCTCGCGTTCGGCTGGGGGCTGGCCGGGATCTGGACCGGGCTCTCGCTGTTCATGCTGCTGCGGCTGGCGACCCTGCTGGTGCGGTGGCGTTCGGGGCGGTGGGCCGTGGAGGGCGCCGTCCGCGCTGCCTGAGGAGTGTCATGAGGGGTCCCCATGGGACGGAAAATGTCCTGAGGGGACCCCTCATGACACGCGCTCACCAGCACCGAGGCCATCGCGTGCTGTGGCGAAAACCACCCGGGTAACGGGTATGTTTCGCCGTTGCTTAGGAGCTACAACTATATGAGGCGGCAGCGCGGGCGTCTTTCTTGCCCGAAAACCGTTCTCGAGGAGGATCACTGTGACAGGCCGAGCCACCCGCCGGTCCTGGTTCATCTGGTTCGCCGCCGTCACCGTCTACCTCCTCGCCGTCTTCCACCGCACCTCGTTCGGCGTCGCCGGGCTCCAGGCCGCCGACCGCTTCGGCGTCGGCGCGGCCGCGCTCGGCACGTTCACCGTCCTGCAGGTCGGCGTCTACGCCTCGATGCAGATCCCCACCGGCGTCCTCGTCGACCGCTACGGCCCGCGCCGCGTGCTCACCGCCGCCGTGTTCTTCCTCGGACTCGGCCAGATCCTGCTCGCGACCGCCGATTCGTACCCGCTCGGCCTGCTCGCCCGCGCCGTCGTCGGCTTCGGGGACGCGCTGACATTCGTGAGCATCATGCGGCTGATCGCCGCGCATTTCCCCGGCCGCCAGTACGCCCTGCTCGCCGCGCTGACCGGGGCCATCGGGTACGTCGGCAACCTCGCCGCGACCGTCCCGCTCGGCTTGCTGCTCGACGGTCCCGGCTGGACCCCGACGTTCCTCGCCGTCGGGCTGGTGACGGCGCTGTACTCCGCCGTCGTCGCCCTCCGGGTCAAGGACAACCCGCCCGGCGAGCCGGAGCCCGTGCGCGAAAAGGTGCATCCGAAACTGCTCGGCCGCCAGGTCGCCGAAGCGTGGCGCACTCCGGGGACCCGGCTCGGCTTCTGGGTCCACTTCAGCACGATGTTCGCGCCCAACGTGCTGACCATGCTGTGGGGCGTCCCGTTCCTGGTGCAGGGTCAGGGCTATCCGAAGTCCACCGCGAGTTCGCTGCTGATCGTGTTCGTGTTCGGCTCGATGATCGGCGGCCCGGTGATCGGCGGCCTGATCGGACGGCGCCCGTCGCTGCGGATGCCGCTCGTCGGCGGGTACATCGGCGGTGCCGCGGTGATGTGGGCGGTGCTGCTCGGCTGGAGCGGGACGACTCCGATGGCGGTCCTCGTCCCCGCGTTCGCCTTCCTCTCCCTCGGCGGCCCCGCGTCGATGATCGGCTTCGCGCTGGCGCGGGACTACAACCCGCTCTCGCGCGTCGGCACCGCGACCGGTGTCGTGAACGTCGGCGGATTCGTGGCCACGACCATCTCCGCGCTCGCCGTCGGCGTCCTGCTGGAGTGGACGGGCGGCGCGTTCCGGCTCGCGCTGCTGTCGGTCGTCGCGGTGCTGGCGTTCGGCACCTTCCGGATGCTCGTGTGGTGGCGGCGCACCCGCGCCGCGCTGTTCGAGGCCGAGGCCCGCGGCGAGCGGATCCCGGTGCAGATCCGGCGGCGCCGCTGGGACGCCGAAGCGCCGCTGCCCGTCTCGTCCTAGGCGAAGGCCCGAAAGATAGGGTTCGGGCCGTGTCGCGCCCCAATCAGGCTCAAGCCAAGAAACGTCCCGCCCCGCCGCCCGGTCTCGTCATCGTCGACAAGCCGTCCGGGATGACCTCCCACGACGTCGTCGCCAAAGCGCGGCGCTTCATGGGCACCCGCAAGGTCGGGCACGCCGGCACCCTCGACCCGATGGCCACCGGTGTCCTGGTGCTCGGCATCGAACGCGCGACCAAACTCCTCGGCCACCTCGCCCTGGACCGCAAGACCTACCTCGCGACCCTCTCCTTGGGACTGTCGACCACGACCGACGACGCCGAGGGCGAGCCGATCGCCGAAGCCGCCGCGGACGCCGTCGAGAAGATCACCGACGACGAGATCGCCGCCGGGATCGCCGCGCTGACCGGCGACATCCAGCAGGTGCCGAGCGCGGTCAGCGCGGTCAAGATCGACGGCAAACGCGCCTACGCCCGCGTTCGCGCCGGCGAAGAGGTCGTGATCCCGCCGCGTCCGGTCACCGTGCACCGCTTCGACCTGCTCGCCACCCGCCGCGAGGCGGGCCGGATCGAACTCGACGCCGTCGTCGAGTGTTCGTCGGGGACCTACGTCCGGGCGCTGGCCCGCGATCTGGGTGCCGGACTCGGTGTCGGCGGGCATCTGCTCGCGTTGCGGCGCACCACGGTCGGGCCGTTCACCCTCGCCAAGGCCCGCACGCTCGATCAGCTCGAAGACAAGCCGGAGCTGTCACTCGATCTCGACGCCGCCGTCGCCGCCGCGTTCCCGCGCCGCGACCTGGACGCCCGCGCGGCCCAGGCGGTCCGATATGGACAGAGGGTGCCCGCGGCCGGGATCGAAGGCACGTACGGGATGTTCGGTCCGGACGGCCGGGTGCTCGCGCTTGCCGCGGACGAAGGCGAACTGGCCCGCTCGGTGGTCGTGTTGCTGCCCGCCTAGGTCGTGTCCTGTAAGGCCGGTCGATGGGCCACCTGGGCGCGAAGCCCGCGAGCGTGCCTTGCAGGACACGGCCTAGGGTGGTGTCCGGAGCAGGCCTGGAGGAGACGGGGCTACAAGTGCAGCGTTGGCGTGGTTTGGGTGACCTCCCCGGGAGCTGGGGACGGTGCGTGGTGACGATCGGCGTCTTCGACGGCGTGCACCGCGGGCATCAGGAGCTGATCACGAGGACGGTCCGCGCCGCCGCCGAACGCGGCGTGCCGAGTGTGGTGCTGACCTTCGACCCGCATCCGTCGGAGGTGATCCGGCCGGGCAGCCATCCCGCGCAGCTGACCACGTTGCGCCGCAAGGCGGAACTGGTCGAGGGCCTCGGTGTGGACGTCTTCTGCGTGCTGCCGTTCACCCTTGAACTGTCGCGGCTGACCGCGCACGAGTTCGTGCACGAGGTCCTGGTGGACAAACTGCACGCGGCCGCGGTGATCGTGGGGGAGAACTTCACCTTCGGCGCGAAGGCCGCCGGTGACGTCAACCTGCTGCGCACGTTGGGGAAACGGTTTGGTTTCGTGGCGCACGGGGCGGAACTGCAAGGGCTGCTCGCCCAGGAGCAGGCGGACAACGAGATCACCTTCTCCTCGACCTACGTCCGCTCGTGCATCGACGCCGGCGACGTCGTCGCGGCGTCCGAGGCGCTCGGCAGGCCGCACCGGCTGGAGGGCATCGTCGTCCGCGGTGACCGCCGGGGGCACGATCTCGGCTACCCGACGGCGAACCTGTCGACGCCGCGGTTCGCCGCCGTGCCCGCCGACGGTGTCTACAGTGCTTGGTTCACCCGTTCGTCGGATCCTGGCCGACGGCTTCGCTCCGCCGTCTCGGTCGGGACGAACCCGACGTTCTCGGGGCGGGAACGCACCGTCGAGGCCTTCGTCCTCGACATCGACGAGGATTTCTACGGGCAGCACGTCGCGCTCGATTTCGTCGCCAAGCTGCGGGATCAGGTCCGTTTCCCGACGTCGGAAGGTCTGGTGAAGCAGATCGACGAGGATGTCGCGCGGACGAGGGAAATGCTGGGCGAGCAGGACTGACCGGCCCCGGACGGAGCCGGACGAGAATCGACAAACACACCCGTCACGGTGCGTTCCGGTGGCAAGATGTCACGGACCGCGCAGGGTGTTCGACGGGGTTAGGGGAGCGGACCAGGTGGAGGACCACAAGATCGTCCAGCGGAACATCGCGCTGCAGAAGGAGTGGTACGGGGAGCCGCTCGGCGATCGGGTGCGGAGACTGGTGGTCGCGTTCGACATCTCCCAGGCCTTCCTCGCCGAGGTCCTCGGTATCAGCGCCCCCATGCTCAGCCAGGTGATGAGCGGGCGGCGGGCGAAGATCGGCAACCCGGTCGTGCTCGCGAAGATGATCATGCTGGAACGCAAGGTGCTGGTCCCGGCGGTCGCCGCCGGGGACCGCAAGGCCATGCAGGAGGCGCTGGAAGACGTCCGCGACTCGCGGCCGACGGTGGGCCGGGACAGCATCCCGGTCGGCGCCGTCGCCGACGACCAGGGTGTGCTCGTGGCGCTGAAAGACATCGGCGAGGACGAAGACCTCACCGAAGCCGCGAAGCTGCTCGACGAGGACTTCCCGTCACTGGCGGATCTGCTGCGCCGGGCGGCCAAGCACACCTGACGATGACGCTTTTCAGCGCCCTGATCCCGCCGGACGGCGTCCTCGACGAGGTCGCCACCGCGCTGGGTACACCCGAGAAGGGCGATTTCCGCTGGTCAGGGCGCGAGAACTGGCACATCACCCTCGGTTTCTACGGCGCCGAAGACGCGGCCGAGCGGGGCGACTGGCTGGCTGAACGCCTCGTCGGGGCGGGGCCGATCGACCTCCGGCTGGAAAAGGCCGCGACATTCCCCGGGGTCCTGTGGTTGAGTGTCACCGGAACCGGGCTCCACGAGCTGGCCGTCAAGGCCGGCGCGGAGAGTGAAGGCTGGCCGTACGTGGCCCACCTGACACTGGCCCGCTTCCCCCGCGACCGGCCGGAAGCCGCGAGCGCGTGGGAGGAGCGGCTGGCCGGATTCACCAGTGAGACTTGGACGGCGACCGAGGCCGTTCTGATGAGCAGTGACCGTGAGCGGGGCTTGCCGCGCTACCGGGTGATCCGGTCGTACGCGTTGAACCACGCCCGCGCCTGAAGCCGCTGATCACGAGGCTGGTAACCTCGATGATTGGGTCCGGCTGCAGTCCGTGGCGGCCGTGACCGTCTCACCCGGCGTGAAGCATCGTCCGGGCCGCACGGCACAGAATATCTAGGAGCACCACTGTGGCTTTGTCCACCGAAGAGAAGAAGTCGATCCTTGCCGAGTACGGCGTGCACGACTCGGACACCGGATCCCCGGAGGCCCAGGTCGCGCTGCTGACCAAGCGCATCGTCGGCCTCACCGAGCACCTCAAGGCTCACAAGCACGACCACCACTCCCGTCGCGGGCTCCTGCTGCTGGTCGGCCGTCGCCGCCGGCTGCTGAACTACGTGATGAAGGTGGACATCGAGCGTTACCGTGCGCTGATCCAGCGTCTCGGCCTTCGCCGATAGCTTGAACCCGAGGGGGAGTGACCACATCGGTCGCTCCCCCTCGGTCTAGGAAACAACGCGGCGCGAGCGCGCCCGGGGAACCGTCCGCCGGTCCTCGGTAGTGGTTCCCGGGCAACGGCCCGGGGGCTTCGATCGAAGACCGGCCTCACTCCTCGAGCGTCCGCAGGCGAAACAGGTCCCAGGGTGGGAGACTCGCGCCGTTACAGAGGATCAAAAGAGGAGATACACCCTATGACCGACTCCACCGGAGTCACCGTGCACGAAACCGAAGCCGTGATCGACAACGGCCGTTTCGGCACCCGCACCGTTCGCTTCGAGACCGGCCGCCTGGCCCGTCAGGCCGCCGGCGCCGTCGTCGCGTACCTCGACGAAGAGACCATGCTGCTCTCGGCGACCACCGCGTCGAAGCACCCGAAGGACCACTTCGACTTCTTCCCGCTGACCGTGGACGTCGAGGAGCGGATGTACGCCGCCGGACGCATCCCCGGCGCGTTCTTCCGTCGCGAGGGTCGCCCGTCGACCGACGCGATCCTGACCTGCCGCCTGATCGACCGGCCGCTGCGCCCGTCGTTCGCCGACGGTCTCCGCAACGAGATCCAGGTCGTCATCACCGTCCAGAGCCTCAACCCGGACGACCCGTACGACGTGCTCGCGATCAACGCGGCCTCGGCCTCGACGCAGATCGCCGGCCTGCCGTTCTCGGGCCCGGTCGGCGGCGTCCGCGTCGCGCTGATCGACGGCCAGTGGGTCGCGTTCCCGACCTGGAAGCAGCTCGAAGAGGCCACCTTCAACATGGTGGTCGCCGGTCGCATCGTGAGCGGGCCCGCCGGCGCTGGAGGCAAGGACAGTGACGTCGCGATCATGATGGTCGAGGCCGAGGGTACTGAACAAACTCTCGACCTGATCGCCGCGGGCGGCAAGGCGCCGGACGAGATCGCCGTCGCCGAGGGCCTCGAAGCCGCGAAGCCGTTCATCAAGGTCTTGTGCGAGGCCCAGCAGCAGCTGGCCGAGCTGGCCGCCAAGCCGACCGGCGAGTTCCCGGTCTTCCTCGCCTACGAGCAGGACGCGTTCGAAGCCGTCGCCGCCATCGCGACCGACGACCTCGCCAACGCCCTGACCATCGCGGGCAAGCAGGACCGCGACAACGCGACCGACCAGGTCAAGGCCGCGGTGCTGGAGAAGATCGGCCTGGGCGAGGGCGAAGCCTTCCAGGGCCGTGAGAAGGAGATCGGCGCGGCGTTCAAGGCCCTGTCGAAGAAGATCATGCGCAAGCGCGTCCTCACGGACAAGATCCGCATGGACGGCCGCGGCCTGACCGACATCCGGTCGCTCGCCGCCGAGGTCGCCGTGATCCCGCGGGCGCACGGTTCCGCGCTGTTCGAGCGCGGTGAGACCCAGATCCTGGGCGTCACCACGCTGAACATGCTCCGCATGGAGCAGCAGATCGACTCGCTCTCCCCGGAGACCACGAAGCGGTACCTGCACCACTACAACTTCCCGCCGTTCTCCACCGGCGAGACCGGCCGCGTCGGTTCGCCGAAGCGGCGCGAGATCGGCCACGGCATGCTCGCCGAGCGCGCCCTGGTCCCGGTCCTGCCGAAGCGGGACGAGTTCCCGTACGCGATCCGCCAGGTCTCCGAGGCGCTGGGCTCCAACGGCTCCACCTCGATGGGCTCGGTCTGCGCCTCGACCATGGGTCTGCTGAACGCGGGTGTCCCGCTGAAGGCGCCGGTCGCCGGCATCGCCATGGGCCTGATCTCCGACGAGGTCGACGGTGAGACCCGCTACGTCGCGCTGACCGACATCCTCGGTGCCGAGGACGCCATGGGCGACATGGACTTCAAGGTCGCCGGCACCAAGGACATCATCACCGCGCTCCAGCTCGACACGAAGCTCGACGGCATCCCGTCGGAGGTCCTCGCGGCCGCGCTGAAGCAGGCGAAGGACGCTCGCCTCACCATCCTGGAGGTCATCGCCGAGGCGATCGACGGCCCGGACGAGATGAGCCCGTACGCCCCGCGCGTCACCAGCGTGAAGATCCCGGTGGACAAGATCGGCGAGGTCATCGGCCCGAAGGGCAAGATGATCAACTCGATCACCGAGGAGACCGGCGCCGACATCTCCATCGAGGACGACGGCACGATCTACGTGGGCGCGGCCGACGGCCCGTCGGCGGAGGCTGCGATCGACAAGATCAACGCCATCGCCAACCCGCAGCTGCCCAAGGTCGGCGAGCGCTTCCTCGGCACCGTGGTGAAGACGGCCGCGTTCGGCGCGTTCGTCTCGCTGCTGCCGGGCAAGGACGGCCTGGTGCACATCTCGAAGCTGGGCAACGGCAAGCGGATCGCCAAGGTCGAGGACGTGGTCAACGTGGGCGACAAGCTCCGCGTCGAGATCGCCGACATCGACAACCGCGGCAAGATCAGCCTGATCGTGGTCAAGGAAGACGACGCCGCCGAGAAGCCCGCCGAGGGCGACAAGGCCGAGGCCCCGAAGGCCGACGCGTAGTAGTCCTGCCAGACCGATGTGAAACGTCATGAAAGGGTCGTTCAGGACATTTCCGTCCTGAACGACCCTTTCCTGACATGTGAGTAAGGGATCCGTTGGCTCGTCAGATCTCCGGGCACGAACAGCCCATCGGCAGCACCCGCACGCTGGAGTCCACTTCGGACGGTGCGGTGGTCAAGCGCAGTGTGCTGGCCGGTGGCCTCCGGGTCATCACCGAGCACGTCCCGGCTTCCCGGTCCGTGACGGTCGGGCTGTGGGTCGGCGTCGGATCGCGGGACGAGCCGTCGTCGGTCGAAGGTGCGGCGCACTACCTCGAACACCTGCTGTTCAAGGGCACCACGAACCGCGACGCCACCCAGATCGCCGAGGAGATCGACGCGGTCGGCGGGGAGTTCAACGCGTTCACCGCGAAGGAACACACCTGCTACTACGCGCAGGTGCTCGACGAGGACCTGCCGCTCGCGATGGACCTCGTCACCGACGTGGTGTTCGAGGCGTTGTGCACGGACAAGGACGTCGAGACCGAGCGCAGTGTCGTGCTCGAAGAGATCTCGATGCGGGACGACGACCCGGAAGACCTGCTGCACGAGACGTTCGTCGGCGCGATCCTGGGCGATCACGCGCTCGGGCGTCCGGTGCTCGGCAGTGAGAAGTCCATCATCGAGATGTCGGCGTCGGCGCTGCGCGGGTTCTACCGGCGCCGCTACACGCTGCCCCGGATGGTGCTCGCCGTCGCCGGGAACATCGAGCACGGCCAGGTGCTTCGCCTGGTGCGCAAGGCTTTGCGGAACAAGCTGACCGGATCGGCGACGCCGGTGCCGCCGCGCGGCGGGCGGGCGCGGATCGCGATGGCGCCGAAACTCGCGCTGCACACCGACGACACCGAGCAGGCGCACGTGATGCTCGGCCTGCGTTCGCTGCCGCGGCACGACGACCGGCGGTTCGCGCAGTCGGTGCTCAACGCCGCGCTCGGCGGCGGGATGAGTTCGCGCCTGTTCCAGGAGGTCCGCGAGAAGCGCGGGCTGGCGTACCAGGTGTACTCGTCCGTCGCGAGCTACGCCGACGCCGGTCACATGGCCGTGTACGCGGGCTGTCAGCCCGAGAAGCTCGGCGAGGTCGCCGGGGTGATCCGCGAGGTGCTCGAACTCGTCGGCAAGGACGGGCTGAGCGAAGCCGAGGTCGCGCGGGCGAAGGGGCAGTTGCGGGGCGGGCTCGTGCTCGGCCTGGAGGACACCTCGTCGCGGATGTCGCGCATCGGCAAGAACGAACTGAACTACGGCCGGTATCTCGGCGTCGACGACACGGTGGCGCGGATCGACGCCGTCACCACCGAAGAGGTCTGTGCGCTCGCTCGCACTCTGCTGCACCGCCCTGGTGGCGTGTCGGCGGCGGCGGTCGTCGGGCCGTACGCTCACGCCGACGACCTGCCGGACGATCTGCACGAGGTGATCGCATCATGACCGCTGGAATTCGCGTCGGTGTGCTGGGCGCACGCGGCCGGATGGGCCAGGAAGTGGTCAACGCCGTCAACGGCGCCGACGACATGGAACTCGTCGCCGCGCTCGACGCCGGGGACGACTTGTCGGCGCTCAAGCAGGCACAGGTCGTCGTCGACTTCACCCATCCCGAAGCGGTGATGGGCAACCTGGAGTTCCTGACCGGCAACGGGATCCACGCCGTCGTCGGCACCACCGGATTCAGCGAGGAACGGCTTGAGCAGCTGCGGACGTGGCTCGCCGCCGACCCGTCGCTCGGCGTGCTCATCGCGCCGAACTTCGCCCTCGGCGCGGTGCTGGCGATGCGGTTCGCCCAGCAGGCGGCCCGGTTCTACAACTCGGCCGAGGTCATCGAGCTGCACCACAACCGCAAGGCCGACGCGCCCTCCGGTACCGCCGCGCACACCGCGCGCCTGATCGGCGAGGCCCGCGCGGAAGCCGGTCTCGTACCCGGCGAAGACGCGACGACGTCCGAAGTGGACGGTGCCCGCGGCGCGCTCGTCGACGACGTCCGCGTGCACTCGGTCCGGCTGCCCGGTCTGGTGGCGCACGAGGAGATCCTGTTCGGCGGCGAGGGGGAGACCCTGACCATCCGGCACGACTCGCTGCACCGCACGTCGTTCATGCCCGGTGTGCTGCTCGGCGTGCGCTCGGTGCTCACGCGGCCCGGCCTGACGGTCGGTCTCGAGAACATCCTCGACCTGTGAGGGCCCGCAACTTCGCGCTGGTGATGACGGCGGCGCTCGCCGTCTACGTCGTCCTGCTGGCGGGCCGGGGCATCGCGCTGGTGCGTACGGGCGAGACGGTGCCGGTGATCTTCGGCGTCGGTGTCCTGCTGCTGCCGCTGCTCGGCGTCTGGATCATCGCGACCACCTGGCGTTCCGGCGTCCAGATCCAGCGGCTCTCGCGGCGGCTGGACGAAGAAGGCGGCCTGCCCGACGTGTCGGATCTGCCCCGGCGGCCTTCGGGCCGGGTGGATCGCGACGCCGCGGACGCCTGGTTCGACGAGCGCCGCGCCGAGGTCGAGGCGGATCAGGAGAACTGGCGGGTCTGGTACCGGCTGGCTTACGCGTACGAGATCGCGGGGGACCGGAAGCGGGCCCGCGCGACCATGCGGCGCGCCGTGGAGCTCGAAGCCGCCTCCCGCTGAGGTCACACCCCACCGAAGTACATGAAGGCCCCCTTCCTTGCGCTAGGCGCAGTGAAGGGGGCCTTCATGTACTTCGGTCCTCCCGCATTCAGAGGACTAAATG
>NZ_JBHXJK010000143.1:4979-20283 GCF_042723255.1 Amycolatopsis thailandensis | reverse complement strand
GCTTCCGAGCCTCCGCCACCCCGGAGACTGCCTGGCCCTGGGGTGAAGGGGACTTTCCGCTCGTGTGATGAGGGAAAGTCCCCTCTGCCCTGCCAGTCGCCGCCGCCGAGCACCGGTCCGTGAAGGCCTCCTTGAAGGACCCTGGGTCCCTCAAGGAGGCCTTCACGGACTTGGTACCTGACAGGACACCTTTGCCCCCTCGAGAACGTTCGACCAGGGCGCGCCGGTGCAGGGTTCTCACAGGATTGGCGGTGATCCAGACGCCACCGGCCAGACATTCATCTCAACGACTTACAGGACACTTTGGCCCTATCTGGGCATGCCGAGGGGCCCGTCGCCGGTGTGGCTGGCGGGCTCCTCGGGGTCATGCAGGGTTAGGCGCGGTGGAGGGTGTTGCGCCGGGATCTTAGTAGCGGATCTAGATACTGGGGCGGTACGAACTCGGGCAACCCGTCGGCTGCCATGTGGACTTGCCAGTCGCCGTGGTGGATCAGGCGGTGATGGAAGCCGCACAGCAGCACCAGATTCCGGAGATCGGTCGGGCCGCCGTCCGCCCAGTGATGAATATGATGGGCGTGACAGTTCTTCGGTTTCCGATGACACCCAGGGAACGCACAGCCCCGATCACGGATGTTCAACGCCCGTCTCTGACCTGGCGTCACGAACCGTCTCAATCGCCCCACGTCGAGGGGTTCCCCAGCGGCGTTGAGCACCACGGGCAGCATCAAGCAGTCGCAGGCGGCCATCCGGGCTTCGCGGGCGGTCGTCTCCCCGACGAAATCGAGACACGCCTTCCCGATCCCGGACTTCAGCTCTTCCAGACCGATGGTCACGTGCACCAACGTCCGGTACCCGCTGGTGCCAGGCTGATCAGGACAGGCAATCGCCAGATCGAGAAGCTCGGCCCACGCGTCACCCTGGCGTTCGCATTTCATGCGCGAGTCAGCTTGCCCGAACTCGTCCACCGGGCGAGGCTTCGCGTACGCCTCCAGCGCGGCGGCGGTTCGAGCGCCGAGTTCGTCGTCGAGGAGGCCGGTGAGTTTCCAGAAGCCGTCCCGGCGGCGTTCCAGGGTGATTTCCCGGCGTGGCTGCTTCGGCTCGGGTTCTTTGGGCTCGTTGCCGTCGGGATCGAGCCAGCCGAGCAGGCTCGTCTCCGCGTTCACCAGCTGCCGTGGACCCGCGCCACGAGCAAGGTTTCCGAGGATCTTCTCCGCACTCTCCCGATCCTCGGCTGTCGTATCGGCCGGGAGTCTCCCCAAGATCTCCAGCACCTGATCGATCCGCTCATTCCCGAGCACACCCTCGGCAGCCGCCGCGCCCACAGTGGGCGCTGCGGCCGGAACCTCTGTCCCATCGAGATTGCGGGTCGGGTTCAAGGAGATCGCCCGCTTCACCACCGACTGCGCCTCACCCCGAGACAGCCCAGCCACATCAGCAAACCACGCCGCCGTCGACCCATAGCCATACAAGTCTTTCGAGCCCCGAGACTCGATCTCCGCCAGGAATTGCCCCAGAGCGGCGGAGGCGACCCGCATCAGCTGCAGGAACTGCTGCACGCCATGCGCAAGCTCCAGCTTGCCGGCACGCCACAACTCCTGCGGGAGTTCGGGAAGGAAGGTCTCGGACACACCTCAATAATACACCCATATTTCGAACACGCGTTCGTAATTTTGTGTAACTGGCGAACCTGTGAATTTGCCACTTAAGTGTGACGACAGATGCTCGTTGGCATTTACCGGAGCTAGTTGGCATGGCGGTAGTCGAGGTGGCCAAGGCTGTGAGAACGCTGCTGTCGATGCCGATGGTCTGCGAGTCGGCTTTGACGGTGTAGATCCAGGGTTCCTGGCCGGTGCGCGGACCCGGACCTTGTCCTGCACGGCGTAGCAACAGGTGGTGTTGTCCCTCGGTCAGGGTGTCGAGTCCGTCGCTGGTGAGGCGTCGTGATGATCGACCGCCGAAGCGCGATCTATGCCCGAACGAGAACTGCCACGTCAGACGAAATCGCGGTGCCAACTCTTGTCGTCACCTCAAGAGTGATCCGGCGAAATAGGGCGCCTCTCTCCGCATTCAGTCCTCTGGTTGCGATAGTTCGCAACCGAACCACCGCAACCAGAGGACCAATGACGGATCAGGACTCCAAAAGAGCCCCGTCGGCCAGTCGAATACGCCGGTCCACCTTGATCTCGGTCAGGAACCGTTCGTCGTGACTCACGACCACGAAGGCCCCTTGATAGGCCCCCAAAGCGCTTTCGAGTTGCCCGACGCTGACCAGGTCGAGGTTGTTCGTCGGCTCGTCCAGCAGCAGCAACTGCGGCGCGGGTTCGGCGAACAGCACGCACGCGAGGGTTGCGCGCAGGCGTTCGCCGCCGGAGAGCACGCCGACGGGAAGCTGGCTTCGCGCGCCTCGGAACAGGAACCGGGCGAGCAGCGTCATCCGCTGAGACTCGGGAAGGCTCGGGGCGAACGCCGCGAAGTTCTCGGCGATGGTCCGGTCGAGGTCCAGCAGGTCCAGGCGCTGCGAGAGATACGCGATCCGGCCTTCGGCGCGTTTGATCACGCCGCCGGCGGGGGCGAGGTCTTCGTTGAGCACCCGCAGGAGTGTCGACTTGCCGGAACCGTTGCCGCCGGTCAGCGCGATCCGCTCGGGGCCGCGGATCGTGAGGTCGACGCCGTCGCCCGCGAAGACGTTCCGGTCGCCGTAGCGCACCTGGATGTGCTCGCCGTGGAACACCGTGCGCCCGGTGGGGACGTTGGTGCCCGGCAGGATCAACGCGATCTTCTGATCGTCGCGAAGAGAGCGTTCGGCCTCGTCGAGGCGATTCTTCGCGTCGCTCACCCGCGCGGCGTGCGTCTCGTTCGCCTTTCCCGCGGATTCCTGGGCGTTGCGTTTCATGGTGCCGGCGAAGATCTTCGGCAGACCCGCGTTGCCGAGGTTGCGGGCCGCGTTCCCCGCTCGTCGCGCGGCCCGCTCGCGGGCCTGCTGCATCTCCCGTTTCTCGCGTTTGACCTCTTGTTCCGCGCTGCGGACGTTGCGCTCGGCGACTTCCCGCTCGGCTTTGACCGCGGCTTCGTACTGGGTGAAGTTCCCGCCGTGGTACCGAAGATCGCCGCGGTCGAGTTCGGCGATCCGGTCCATCCGGTCGAGCAGCTCCCGGTCGTGGCTCACCAGCAGCAGGCAGCCCGACCAGTCTTCGAGCACGCCGTAGAGCTTGCGGCGGGCTTCGAGGTCGAGGTTGTTGGTCGGTTCGTCCAGCAGCAGGATGTCGGGCCGTTTCAGCAGCTGCGCGGCCAGGCCGAGCGAGATGATCTGCCCGCCGCTCAACGTGCGCAGGCTCCGGTCGAGCGAGATGCCGTCGAGGCCGAGCCGGTCGAGCTGGGCGCGAGTGCGTTCCTCGATGTCCCAATCGTTGCCGATGGTGGTGAAGTGCTCGTCGCTCGCGTCACCGGACTCGATGGCGCTCAAGGCCGCGAGCTGCGGCGCGATGCCCAGGACCTCGGCCACGTCCAGCTCGGCGGTGAGCGGAAGGGACTGCGGCAGGTAGCCGAGGACGCCCTGAGCGGACACGGTCCCGGAGGTCGGCCGCAGCTCGCCGGCGATCAGCTTGAGGAGCGTGCTCTTGCCCGCCCCGTTCGGCGCGACCAGGCCGGTGCGGCCACCGGGCACGGTGAAGGACAGGTCGTCGAAGACCGGGGTGTCATCCGGCCAGGCGAAGGACAGGGCGGACACGACGACGAAGGCGTCTGACATGGAAATGACCTCGTGAAAGACAGCGGGCGCTCTGAAGTAGCGCCGCGGTGGACGTGGCTTTGAGGGGACGACAAAGAGGCCACCTCGGCGTCAGCGCCGGTGGCCTGGCAACTCCGGCTCACCCGGAGATGTCGTCTTCACCTGCCACGTCTGGTCTCCATGCTCGTTGATCAGCTGCGCCCCCACCATAACAAGACCTGGCGGAGCCGGGCCACCGGAATCCCTCCGATCGGCTCCGGTAAAAACATGAATTCGGGGCTCCCGATACGAGTTCCGGCCTGTTTTCCTTTATTTTCGACGATTCCCGATGATCGGTACTTGTGATGTGGATCATATTCATTGAGGCGCCGAGGTGACACTTCTAATGTTCGTCGGGTGACGGTTTCCGCACTGGGGATCACGCGATCCGTCGCCACCTATTTCCTTGACCTGGAGGGCTTTTCGATGACGCCGAATTCTCGAAGACGAGTCGCGACCACGGTGACCGCGCTGGGGGCGTTCGCCCTGGTCGCCCCACCGGCGCAAGCCGCTGAAATCGCCGTTCCCTGTGACACGGGAGCGCTGGTCCAGGCGGTCGCCAGCGCCAACGCGACCTCGACTCCGGACACGCTTTCGCTGGCGGCGAATTGCGTCTACACGCTCACCGCGGTCGCGGACATCGCCGATAAAGCGGGGCTGCCCGCAATCAGGGGAAAGCTCACCATCAACGGCAACCACGCCACTATCGCCCGCGCCGAGGACGCACCCCAGTTCCGGATCATTTCCAACTGGGGTGATCTGTCACTCGACAAGGTCACGATCACCGGCGGCCACGCACCCGATGGCATCGGCGTCGACTCCTACGGCGACGCGAACTGGGGAGAGGCGGGCGGTGGAATTCGGAACTGGGGCCCGTTGACCATCACCGACAGCGTCATCGCCGGCAACACCGCGGGCGCGGGTGCTCCCGGTCCTGATGCCACGGCCACCACCGGCGCCAGGGACGGCGCGAGCGGAGGTTCCGGCGGAGGTATTCGCTCCTATGGCTCCCCGCAGGTGACTCTGACGATCACCGCCAGCTCGATTCGCGACAATTCCTCCGGAGCCGGTGGCCGGGGCGGTAACGGCACGGCCACCAAACCGGGTGGCCGCGGCGGCTGGGGCGGATTCGGGGGCGGCGTCGACGCGCTCAGCGGTACCGCCCTGCGGATCACCGGCAGCGATGTCACCGGCAACGTCACCGGGAGCGGCGGTCAGGGCGGTTCGGGTGGCGCTGATGGCGGCTCAGGCGGTTCCGGCGGCAGCGGCGGTGTGGCCGGCGGAGTGATGATGTCGACCAGCCGAGGAGTGTTGCTGAATCCGGTCATCACCGGTACCAAGATCGCCGGGAACCAGGCGGGCCGAGGTGGCGACGGCGGTGTCGCGGGTCCGGGCGGCTACGCCGGGATGTCGGGCTACGGCGGCAGCGGAGGCGGGCTCAGCGTCTTCGACGACAGTCTCACCCTCGACGGCACGACGGTCGGCGACAACGCCGTGGGCGAGCCCGGCGCCGGTTCCTACCCGTATCCCCGTTCCGGCGGCGGCATCTACACGATCGACGCACACGTCGCGCTGGTCAACGGGGCCGAGATCAGCGGCAACCGGCCCGACAACTGCTCTTCCTTGGCTGACGTACCGGGCTGCGTGAACGCCTTCAGCGCCGCCGGCGCGCAGCGAGCCGTCGTGGCCGATGGCCAGGACCCACGGGCAGCCGAACTCGCCGCGGCGGAACGGACCGCGGCCGAGAACCGGTGACCTGAGTCGTCATGCAGGGTCCCTTCCGGGTGGACGAGACCCTGCATGACGCCATCTCAGCCCAGCCCGTTCAGGCTGATCGCCCTGGCGTACCAGAGCGCGCTCTGCTTCGGCGTCCGCCGCTGGGTGGCGTAGTCGACGTGCACGAGGCCGAACCGTTTGGCGTACCCCTCGGCCCACTCGAAATTGTCGAGCAACGACCAGTAGAAGTACCCGCGCAGGTCGACACCCGCCTTGATCGCCTCGTACGCGGCACGCAGATGCGAGTCGAGGAAGGCGATCCGGTCGGTGTCCGCGATCTCCCCGCCGACGACGACGTCCGGATAGGACGCGCCGTTTTCGGTGATGTACAACGGGACCGGCCGATACTCGCGATGGACCCGCAGGAGGCAATCGGTGAGCCGCGAAGGCTGGACTTCCCAGCCCGAGTCGGTGCGCGGCGCCGCCTCGTCGGGCACGAAATGGACATCGGGGGCACCGAGCCAGTCGTCGCCCGCCGGTTCGCTGCCGGGCAGGGGAGTGCCCGCGACCTGATAGCCGCGGTAGTAGTTGATGCCCAGCCAATCGACCGGGGCGGCGATGATCGCGAGATCGCCGTCTCGCACGAGCTCGCCGATCCCCAGCGGAGCGAGGTCGGCGAGCAGGTCCGTGGGGTAGGAGCCGCGAAGCACGGGGTCGAGGAAGAGCCGGTTCTGAAGACCGTCGACCCGGCGTGCCGCCTCGGCGTCCACAGTGGACGAAGGGTCCGTCGCGGACACCGGATACAGGTTCAAGGTCACCCCGGACGACGCCGCCGGCGCGTGCCGCCGCAGGACGTCCATCGCCAGCCCGTGCCCCAGCAGGAGATGGTGCGCGGCCGCGACGGCGGCCCGGGGCTCCTTCCTGCCGGGAGCGTGGATCCCTTGCGCATAGCCCAGCATCGCGGCACACCACGGCTCGTTCAGGGTGGACCAGCGCGTCACCCGGTCGCCCAGCCGCGCCACGATCGTTTCGGCGTACTCGGCGAACCGGAAGGCGGTCTCGCGAGTGGCCCAGCCGCCCTCGTCTTCCAGCGTTTGAGGGAGGTCCCAGTGGTACAGCGTCGCCCAGGGCTCGACGCCCGCTTCGAGAAGCCTGTCGACGAGCCGGTCGTAGAACGCGATTCCCTCGGGATTCGGGGCACCGCCGTCGGGCCGGATCCGCGGCCACGACAGGGAGAACCGGTACGCCCCGAGCCCGAGCCGCCGCATCAGGTCGACGTCTTCGGCGTAGCGCCGGTAATGATCGGCGCCCGGTTCGCCGGTGTCGCCGCCGACCACGGCCCCCGGCCTGCGGGCGAAGACGTCCCAGATCGAGTCGGTGCGGCCGTCGACGGCCGTGGCGCCTTCGACCTGGAAGGCCGCGGTGGCGGCGCCCCACACGAATCCGGGCGGGAACAGCAGCGCGGTCTTCGCCCGGACACTGTCGGGATGAGCGGACATGGTCACCCTTTCACGGCACCTTGCATGATCCCGGCCACGATCTGGCGGCCGAGGAGGAGGAAGACGATGAGGATCGGGATGGTGGCCAGGGTGGTTCCGGCCAGCACCAGCGAATAGTCGACGTAGTAGCCGCTCTGGAGCTTCTCCAGTGCCAGCTGGACCGTGGGATTTCCGGCGTCCAGCACGACGAGCGGCCAGAGGAAGTCGTTCCACGAGGTCATGAACGTGAACATCGCCAGGATCGCCGCCGCCGGGCGGACCGCGGGCAGGCAGACGTTCCAGAAGATCCGGATCATGCTGCACCCGTCGACCCGCGCCGCCTCGATCAGTTCGTACGGCACCGCGTCCACCGTGTACTGGCGCATCCAGAAGACGCCGAACGCGGTCACCAGGTTGGGCACGATCACCGACTGGAGCCCGCCCGCCCAGCCGAACTCCGACATCGCCATGAACAACGGGATGACCCCGAGCTGGGTCGGCACGGCGAGCGTGACGACGATGAACACGAACAACCCGTTCCGGCCGCGGAACCGCAGTTTGGCGAACGCGAACCCGGCCAGCGCCGAGAACAGCACCGTGGTGAGCGTGACCGTGCCGGACACGATTAGGCTGTTCCCCAGCGCCTTCCAGAACGGGACGGTGTCGAACACGCGCGCCGCGTTGGCGAAGAAGTTCCCGCCCGGCAGGAACGGCGGGACCCGCTCGGTGAGCATCCTGCTGTCCCGGCTCGCCACCAGGAACGACCAGTAGAACGGGAAGAGCGAGCCCAGCACGAAGATCGTCAGCACGACGTAGGTCGCTCGGCGCGGTTTGCCCAGCGCCGAGACCCTCGGTTTGAGTGTGGTCATTTCTTCTTCACCGCCGCGAGCCTCCCGGTGAGGAAGAAGTTCACCAGCGCGATCAGCACGATGATCAGGAACAGCACCCACGCGATCGCCGAGGCGTAGCCGAGTTCGTAGTTCTCGAAGGCCGTTTGGTACAGGTACAGCGTCACCGTCTGGAACTGGTTGGACGAACCGCCGTTGTTCGACCCCGGCATGGCGTCGAACAGCTTGGGCTCGGTGAAGATCTGCAAGCCGCCGATCGTCGAGGTGATCGTGACGAAGATCAGCGTCGGCTTCAGCAACGGCAGGGTGATACTGCGGAACCGGCGTGCCGGGCCCGCGCCGTCGATGAGGGCGGCCTCGTGCAGTTCCTTCGGGATGGCCTGCATGGCCGCCAGGACGATCAGCGCGTTGTAACCGGTCCAGCGCCAGTTCACCATGATCGCGATCGCGACATGGCTGCTGAACCGGTCGGCCTGCCAGTCGACCGGGTCCAGTCCGATCGTCTGCAACAGGCCGTTGACCAGGCCGTATTTCGGTCCGAACAGGTTCGCGAAGATGATCCCGAGTGCCACCAGGCTCGCGGCGTAGGGGAGCAGGACCCCGACCCGCCAGCCGGTCGCCCCGCGCAGCCGGGCGCTGAGCAACGCCGCCAGGAGCACCGCGATGATCAGCTGGGGGACGCTGGAGAGCAGGAAGATGCTGACGGTGTTCTCGAGCGCGTTCCAGAACTGCGTGTCGGCGAACAGTTCCTTGAAGTTGTCCAGCCCGATGAAGTCCGGATCGTCGTCGCCCGCTTCCCAGCTGAACAGCGACACGTATGCCGTGTACAGCAGCGGGAACAGCCCGACGATCCCGAAGACCACGAAGAACGGGGCGATGTAGAGGTACGGCGAGACTTTGACGTCCCAACGGCTGAGCCGGTGGCGGAGGGTGGGCCGGGGCGACGTACGCGCCCCGGCCTTCGCCTCGTCAGGCTTGATCTTGTCGACGACGGTCATCGGTCAGCGTGTGATCTTCTTCGCGGCGTCGAGCAGTTGCGTCCAGCCCTCGTCGGGCGATTTGCCCTGCTCGACGGCTTGGAGCGCCGGGCTCGACGCGTTCTCCTGGATCTGGCCGTCACCGGGGCCCTTGTACTGCGGCTTGGCGACCTTCTTGGCCTGCTCGGCGAACAACCGGCCGATCTTCGCCCCGCCGAAGTAGGCGTCGGTCTCGCTCAGCAGCGCCGGGTCCTCCAGCGCCTTGACCTGACTGGGGAAGGTGCCCTTCGCCTGGAACGCCTTGATCTGCTGCTCGGGCGCGGTCAGCCAGGCGGCGAGTTCGGCCGCCTCCTTCGGATGCTTCGACTGCGTCGGCACGGTCAGGTACGAACCGCCCCAGTTCCCGCCACCACCGGGGAAGGCCGCGGTGACCGCCCACTTGCCGGCGTTCTCCGGACCGGAGTGCTCCTCGATCACGCCGAGCATCCACGCGGGGCACACCTTCGTGGCGAACGCGCCCTGCTTGAACCCGGAGTTCCACTCGTTGCTGAACGCGGTCAGCTTGGCCGACTGTCCTTTCGCGACAGCGCCGGTCACCTTCGTCCAGGCGTCCTTGATGCCCTGGTTCGAATCCAGTGTCGGCTTGTCGTCGGGTCCGATGTAGCCGGTGGGGAGCTGGTTGACCATGGCGTTGAAGTTCTGCGCGGCCGAGTCGAACCACGCCTTCCCACCGGTCTTCGCGACGTACTGATCGCCCGCGGCGAAGTAGCTGTCCCAGGTCGCGAACAGCGGTTTGACGGCTTCGGGGTCGGACGGCAGGCCCGCCGCCTCCAGCATGTCCTTGCGGTAGCACATGGCCAGCGGGCCGATGTCCGTGCCGTAGCCGATGACCTTGCCGTCCTTGGTCTTCGCCGCGTCGTACTTCCAGCCGAGCCAGCGGTCGGGGGAGGCGTCCGCCGGGCCGATCCCGGGCAGGTCGTTGAACTTCGAGCCCTTGTCGAGGACGTTGGACAGATGCCCTTCCTCGACCGCGGTGACGTCGGCGAGGCCGGAACCCGCTGCCAGTTTCGTGATCAGATCCTGGTGATACGGCCCGCCCTGGCCGGTTTTCCGGTGGGTGATCTTGATGTTCGGGTGCAGCCGTTCGTACTCGGGAATGAGCGCCTCGTAGCCGAACTCGGTGAACGTCGCCAGTGATAGCTCGACCTTCGCGTTCGGATCCGACGCGGCGGGTGTCCCGCCGTCGTCACCACCGCACGCCGCCAGGCCGACCGTCATCGTGATACCCAGTGTCAGCACCAGGCCGTTCCGGATCCTTCTCACGTCTTTGTCCCTTGCTGATGGGGTGAAGGAGAAACTGGGAGCGCTCCCAGGGATGCGCAGAGTTTGTCCCTCGAGGCGAGATCGTGTCAAGGGCTTGTAATGAGAGTGTTTCCGCCTACGGGAGCGCTCTCAGTGCCGACGGCCGCCGGACACTAAGCTGTCGGTGTCCGGATGCTGCTGAAGGGTGAAGGTGACGCGGGTGGGGGCTCGACCAGAGGAAGACGGCAGGCCGACGCTGGAAGACGTCGCCGCGTCCGCCGGGGTCAGCCGGTCGACGGCGTCCCGGGCGCTGAACGACGACGGCTACGTCAGCGCGCGTTCGCGAGAGAGGGTCCAGGCCGCTGCCCGCGAACTGGGCTACTCCCCGAACCAGGCGGCGCGGTCCCTGGTGACCAGGCGGACCGGGGCGGTCGCGGTCGTGCTGTCGGAACCGGAGGCACGGCTGCTCGACGACCCGTACCGCACCGCGGTCATGCGAGCGGGCTATCGAGAACTCGCCGACGTCGGCTGCCAGATGGTCTTGATCTTCAGCGACACCCGGGAGGACCTCGAACGCACGGTGCGGTTCCTGGACGGCGGGCACGTCGACGGCGTGCTGGTGTTCGCGCCGCACCGGACCGATCCGCTGCCCAAGGCGTTGCGGCAGTTGAGGATCCCGGTGGTGTACGGCGGGCAGGCGGCCGGGCTCAAACGTGGTGTCCACGTCGTCGACTTCGACAACGAGGGCGGCGCGAAGCTGGCGGTCGCGCATCTGGTCGAGTCCGGGCATCGCCGGATCGCCACGATCGCCGGCCCGCAGGACCAGAGCGCGGCGATCGACCGGCTTTCCGGCTGGCGCAAGACCCTGCTCGACGCGGGACTCGACCCGACGGACCTGGTCGAAGAAGGCGACTTCACGCTGACAGGCGGGGCGAAGGGGATGTCGAACCTGCTCGCGCGGCGTCCCGACCTCGACGCCGTCTTCGTGGCGAGCGACATGATGGCCCTCGGCGCGCTCCGCACCCTGCATTCCGTCGGAAGGAGTATCCCCTCGGACGTCGCCGTCGTCAGCTTCGACGACAACGCGACGTTGGCACCGGAGATGGACCCGCCGCTGACGTCGGTCCACCAGGATCCGCGGGAGCAGGTCCACGCGATGGTCGAGACGCTGCTCGCGGTGATGGACGACCGTGATCTCAAGCCCCGCCAGCGGATCTTGCCGGTCTCGCTCACGCATCGCGCCTCCAGCTGAATTCGATCTCGGTCTTCCTCCTGGTGACGATTTACGAGATCGTCGAGGAGTCGGTCATCAGCCGACGGTCCCTCATCGGGAGGTAACGCAGTGCCGCGCATACGCCTCATCGTCTTGAGCCTGATGGTCGCCGCCGGTTCCCTGGCAGGCGCCGGATCGCCCGCCGCCGCCGACGGACCACCAGGAGACGTCCAGTCCTACCTCGACGATCCACGGAAAGTGGCGGAAGGACAGGAGCCGGCGCATGCCTTCCTGCGCCCGTACGCCGACGTCTCCGCCGCCGCTCGCGGAGACGAGCGGAGCCCGTACAGCCGCTCTCTCGATGGCAAATGGCGGATCGCGATGGCGGACAACCCGTCACAGGTCCCGGCGGGATTCCACGACGACGGCTACGACGCGTCGAGCTGGCGCGAGGTGTCCGTGCCGCACACGTGGCAGACGGACGGCCTCGACCATCCGATCTTCCGCAACATCGCCACCGAGATCCAGCCCGACGACCCGCCGCGCGTCCCGCGCGACGTCAACCCGACCGGCGCCTACGTCCGCGACTTCGACCTGCCCGCGGACTGGACGAAACGCGAGACGTTCCTTCGGTTCGACGGGGTGACGTCGGCGTACTTCGTCTGGGTCAACGGGAAGTACATCGGCTACGACCAGGGCGGCTACACGCCGGCGGAGTTCGACATCTCGTCCGCGTTGCGGCCGGGGCCGAACCGGATCGCCGTGCAGGTGCACCGCTGGAGCGCGGGCGCCTACCTGGAGGACGTCGACCAGTGGCGGTACTCGGGCATCTTCCGCTCGGTGACCCTGCATTCCGCGCCGGGGACGTTCATCCAGGACGTCGGGCTGACGACCGACCTCGACGCGACCTACACCGACGCCACCCTCAAGGCCGCCGTCGAGGTCGCCACCAAACCCGGCGGGACGACGGGCAAGCACCGCGTCGGACTGAGCCTGCGCGACACGGCGGGCAAGGAAGTCGGGGTCACGAGCGGCGAAGTCGAGGCAGGCGGCAAGACGTCGCTGAGCCTGCCCGTCCGCGATCCCGCGAAATGGACCGACGAGACACCGAACCTCTACACGGCCGTCCTCACGCTGACCGCGCCCGACGGCCGGGTCACGCACATCACCAGCGAGACGGTCGGGTTCCGCGAGATCGAGATCCGCGACAAACAGCTGCTGGTCAACGGGAAGCGCGTGCTGTTCAAGGGCGTCAACCGCGCGGAGACCGATCCCGATCACGGCAGGTACGTGCCCCGCGCCGCGCAGGAGCGCGACGTCACGCTGATGAAGCAGCTCAACGTCAACGCCGTCCGTACCTCGCATTACCCGTCCGACCCCTACTTCTACGAACTGGCCGACCGGAACGGGCTCTGGATCGACGACGAGATCGACATCGAGACCCACAACCACGAGAACTGCGCGAGCTACTGCCAGGCGAACGACCCGGCCTGGCGTGACGCGTTCTTCGACCGCATGATCGGCATGGTCGAGCGGGACAAGAACCATCCGAGCGTCTTCCTCTGGGACACCGGCAACGAGGCCGGTCTCGGCGCGCATCACTTCGCGCTGGCGGACTGGCTGAAGGCGAACGAGCCGAACCGGCCGATCTACCACCAGTCCAACAGCCCCGACGGCGACGCGCCCTTCGCCGACGTCTGGGGGCCGAGGTACCCGTCCCCGGAGAAGTTCGCCGAACAGGCGAAGAGCACGACGAAACCGCTGATCTTCGGCGAGTACGCCCACGCGATGGGCAACAGCCTGGGGAACTTCCGGGAGTTCTGGGACACGATCCGGGCGAATCCGCAGACCCAGGGCGGGTTCATCTGGGACTGGGCGGAGCAGAACATCCGGCAGCGGATCCGGACCACGCCGGATTCGTCCGGCAACGGCATCTCGGCGCACGTGACCGGCAAGCCGGATCTCGTCGACGGTCATCGAGGCAAGGCGCTGGCCCTGTCTGGATTGGACGATTTCGTCGAGGTCTACCGCGACCGGAAACTCGACATCACCGGTAAGGCGCTGACCCTCGACGCCTGGGTGAAGCCGGGGAAGTGGACCGGTGACTTCCGCATCCTCGGCAAGGGCGACCACCAGTATGCGCTGAAGATGAAGACGCAGGACACCCTGGAGTTCTTCATCCACAGTGGAACGTGGCAGGCGGTCCAGGCCAAGGTGCCCGCCGACTTCTACGGTAACTGGCACCGGGTTAGCGGTACGTATGACGGCACGGCCCTGCGGCTCTACCTCGACGGCAAGGAGATCGGAAGCAAGCCGTTCACCGGCGCTATCGACTCTTCTTCGGCCGAGGTCAACGTCGGCCGTGACTTCGAGACGTCGTGGAACGACCCGTCGAACATCGGCTGGATGGGACGAGGCGCCGTCGACGACGTACGCATCTACGACAAGCCGCTTTCCGCCGCGGAGTTGTCCGGTGCCAATCCGGTGGGTGGTGCTGTTTTGGCGCTGGACTTCGACAGTGTGGCGGACCAGGGGACTCACCTGTCCTACGGCTCCAGTCTGTCCGGTGTGGACGGTCTGATCGGCTCGGACCGTTCGGCGCAACCGGAGACCGCGCAGATGGCGTGGGCGCACCAGCCGCTCCGGTTCGCCTACTCCGGCGGCGCGTTGTCGGTGACCAGCGAACGGCAGTTCAAGGGCACCGACGAGCTGAACCTGCGGTGGCGGATCTCCGAAGGCTCTCGAACCGTGACGCGGGGCGAGCAGCCGTTGCGGGTCGGTGCCGGTTCGACCGGGCAGATCTCCCTGCCGGTGCCGCCGAATCCCGCGGACCGCGAACGCTTCCTCACCGTCGAGGCCGTGACGACCCAGGGCGAGCCCATGCTCGCGCGAGGTCATGTCCTGGCACACGACCAGTTCTCCCTGGGCGGGAAGCGAGTCCCGGGCCTGGACCGCACGCCGCTCGCGGGGAAGTCCGTCGACGTCGTCGAGGACGCGGCTTCGGTGACCGCTTCGGCGGCCGGGGTCGTGTACAAAGTGGACAAAGCCACCGGCGCGCTGACGTCCATCCGGCATCAGGGCAAGGAACTGCTCACCGGCGGGCCGAAGCTCGACGCGTGGCGGGCACCCATCAGCAACGAGACCTTCGCCTGGGGCCGGGCCGAGGGTGAGGACTGGCGCAAGGCCGGGCTGGACCGGTTGAAGACCACCGTCACGGGCGTCCGGGTCGAGAAGGACGGCTCGCGAAGCGTGCGGGTGATCGTGGACAGCCGGGTCGCGGCGCCGGACGTCACCGGGGCGTGGTTCGACCAGACGATGACCTACACCGTCGACCGGACCGGGACATTGAGTCTCGGGAATCGCGTGGTGCCGCAGGGGAGCGTGCGCACTCTGCCGTACCTGCCCCGGATCGGTGTCTCGCTGGCGGTGCCGGACCGCTACGACCGCTTCGCCTGGTACGGGCGGAAGGCCGAGAGCTATGTCGACCGCAAGGACGGCACGCCGATCGGAGTGCAGTCGAGCACGGTGGATCAGCAATACGTCGAGTACCACCGGCCGCAGGATCACGGCAATCACACCGACAGCCGGTGGGCGCTGCTCACCGACGGCCGGACCGGCGGCCTGCTGGTCGGAGGGGCGAACGACGTCAGCGTGACGCCGTTCGACGACCTCGACCGGGCGGCGTACCCGTTCCAGCTGCAGCGCAACAAGGGCTGGTTCACCCTGCACGCGAGCCACGCGGTGACCGGGGTCGGGGACACGCCCAACCCGGTGCGGGAACGCAGTCAGGTGCGGCAGGACCGCACCTACGAGTACACGCTGTCGCTGCGGCCGCTGACGTCGCAGGAAGCGCGGGCAGGGGTGCCTGCCGGCGGCTGATCTCCGGCGGTCGGGTGGTGTCGCGAAAGCCACATTAACGCCGGGCGGTGTTGCGCAAGATGGGTTTGCGGCACTGGGTGGCGCGGAAACAAACGACGAAAGGGAAAAAATGTGAATTTTGAAGG
>NZ_JBHXJK010000143.1:0-4969 GCF_042723255.1 Amycolatopsis thailandensis | reverse complement strand
GCCGGGGGGGGGGGGGGGCCGGCGGGGGTTTTCCCCGGGGGGGGGGGGGGGTCCCCCAAAACCCTATTTCCTGGCCTCCTGGCCCCCCTTCGGGTCCCCCCCCGACTCTCGTTCGCGAGAAAGCATCCGACTAGCGGAAAAGCTTGTAATTGAGCACGATGTAGCCGGAATTGTCGTCGATCTTGACGTCATTGACGCCGATCCAGCCGACCGTCCCCTTGGACGTCCTCAAGCAATGTTTCCCGCCGGTCGAAATCACCTCCGGCCCCGGGACCACGTCTTTTCCCTCGGAAACGATCTTCGGACATGCCACTTTGGCTTCCTGCTCGGTTCCGTAGTAGTAGAACAAGCCCGAACGATTGGACGTCAGATTGCCTCCGTCGTAGAAGAGGTCGATATCGCCACTGGGCCCCGTGGCGGAGACCGGGGCGACGCGGGATCCGTCGAGGTCGGCCCCCGTGCCCGCATCGATCTTGACCTGCTCGGGGACACCTTCGGCAGGCTTGTCCTCCTGCGGTTGCGTGCCGGAGGCGGCTTGCGACGACGACCCGGACGTGGACGGCGAACCTTGGGCTTCGGCGCCTTTCGCCGGTTGTGAGCCGGTGTTGATGAGTGCCACGACTATCGCGCCGACCAGGCCCAACACCGCGGTTATCGCGGCCGCCATAATCGCTCCGCGTCGACTGACAAGCGCCGCGGTCACGGCTGGATCCGAGGTCTTTCCGGCCCGGTCGGTTTTGGACTTGACATGGTCGTTGTTCGTCACATTGTCTCCCCTGTCGAAAATATGCCGGAGGAGATTACAACAAGATCGAAGAGAGACGCGGGCGGCCGTTCGTGAGCGACATTGAAACCTCTGTTGATTTGGTCATCGCGCGCTCGATTCACTCCACAGGGCTAAAGTTTCGGTGTCGGAACACGTACGGGCCGCCGCTGTCCGGGTGATGTCGGGCCGCGCCCGGTGTCTCGACCCTTGTAGTCGCTAGTCTTGATCTTCGACTGCGAGGGAGACTGAATTCATGGCGGAATGGGCCGATCTGGTCGCGTTCGTACGGCACGAATATCGGGTGGTTAAGGACGAACCGGACGAAATTCGCATCCGGTTGTCCTACGGCGACGACGATTTCGAGGAGCGGGCCCAGACCGTGGTCATCGCTCGGGAGATCTTCGACCGCCGCGAGGACTGGGTGCAGATCGCGACGCCGTTCGCGCGGGTCGACGAGGTCGACCTGGCGACCGTGCTGACCGAGATCGGCAACACGATCGTCGTCGGGGGACTGGTGGTGATGGGGGACCACCTGGTGCTGCGCCATTCCTTGCCGCTGGTGAACCTCGACATCAACGAGTTCACCGACCCACTCGAACTCGTCGCCGGTTCGGCGGAGCTGTTGGAACAGCAGTTCACCGGACGCGACGACTACTGACCTCGGCGACCTCTTCGAAGGAGGTCACGAGTTCGCATTCCTCTTCGGTGAGCTTGTTGATCGCTGCCCGGTACGCCTGCGCTTGGGCCGTACTGGGCAGTTCACCGGCGAGGAGACCCGGAAGCCCGAGTTCGAAGCCGCACCTGGCCCGCGCACCGTAGCGGTGCCGGGTGCGGGCGACGGCGGTGGCGACACGGAGCCCGTGCTCGGTCCCCGGCGGCGTCGCCGGCCTGTCGGTCTCGATCGCCGCGAACCGGAACCCGTTGGCCTGATCGCATTGTCCGCAGCCGGTGGGGCCCGCGCCGAGTCCGTCGCCGCAGCTGGCGCAGCGCAGCCTCTCGGCTTACAACTCGCGAGGTGGCCGGACCTTGTTACCGCAGATGGCATCCGTGGCCCTATCGTGATCGGTATGCGCGCACTGGGTGGAGCGGCTTCCAAATGGGGTGGTCTCGTAGCCTTGCTCGCGGGATTCTTCGTGCTCCTGCTCGACACGACGATCGTCGCTGTGGCGAGCCCGAGGATCCAGGCCGACCTCGGCGGGGATGTCGCCGCGCTGTTCTGGGTGACGGCGGGCTACCTGCTGGCGTTCTCGGTCCCGCTGCTGGTCGCCGGGCGGCTCGGCGACCTCTTCGATCCGAGGCGCGTCTACCTGGTCGGCATGGCGGCCTTCGCGGTGTCCTCCGCGCTGTGCGGGCTCGCGCCCACGATCGAGTGGCTCATCGCCTTCAGGATCCTGCAAGGCCTGGCGGCGGCCGCGATGTCCCCTCAACCACTGACGCTGATCCGGCGGCTGTTCAACGAGGACGAGCAGGGTCGCGCGTTCGGCATCTGGGGTTCCGTCGCCGCCGCTGCCACGTTGCTCGGACCGATCCTGGGTGGGCTGCTGACGGCGAGCCTCGACTGGCGCTGGATCTTCTTGGTCAACGTTCCCCTCTGCGCCATCGCGGTCGTCATGGGAATCCGCCTGATTCCGGGCAGCCCCGGCGGTGTCGCCCGGTTCGACCTGATCGGTGCCGCGCTGAGCACGGCGGGCTTGACTCTTCTGGTGTGGGCTCTGCTGTCCTGGGACGCGCTGTCGTTGCCCGCCGCGGCGATCGCCGTCGCGCTGCTCGTCGGTTTCTGGATTCGAGAACGAGGCCAAGGCGCGGACGCGCTCGCACCACTTCGGCTCTATCGCTCGTCCGGGTATCTGAACGCGAGCATCGCGATGGCGTCTCTCGGTGCGACTGTCCTCGCGATGGCGCTCCCCATCATGCTGTACCTCCAAGAAGAACGCGGTTTCGGACCTTTCGAAGCCGCCGTGGCCCTCGCTCCGGACGCCGTCGTCGCGATCCTGCTGTCGCCCCCGGCCGGCCGCTGGGTCGACCGGGTGGGCGGGCGCCGACCGGCGATACTCGGCATGAGCCTGCTCGCGGTGAGCTTGCTGCTCATGGGTCTTGTCGTCGTGTCGGGCCTGAATCCTTGGTGGATAACGGTGGGAGCCGCGCTTCTGGGAGCCGCCAACGCCATGGCTTGGTCGCCGCTTTCCGCCATCGCGATGGCTTCCGTGGATCCGGACGCGGCAGGTGGCGCTTCGGGTCTGTTCAATACGGTCAGGCAGGTGGGCGCGGTGGCGGGAGTGGCGGTGACCGGCGCGATCCTGGCGGCGCTCGCGGCGAGGCCGGTCTTGGCTTTCGGTGTCGTTTTCGGGTTCATTCTTCTTGTTGCGGTCGGTGGTGTTGTCGCCGCGTTCCGGCTTCCTGCGCGGGTGCGGGCGGCGGCTTCGGTTTAGGGGTTTTCTGCGGTTTGATTGCTGTGTCTCGGTGATCGGCACTGCGCTGGTTTCGCTGTCTCTGCATCCGCCGGGAGATGCGCCACGACGGACGTAAAGGTCTCAGCATGACAAGGCCTTTAATTCACTCGTCAGTGGGAAATATGCCAGTTGACGGTGACCTAAAATTACGAACGCGTGTTCGATGGTTTGGTGTATTATTGAGGTGTGTCCGAGACCTTTCTTCCCGAGTTGCCGCAGGAGTTGTGGCGTGCCGGCAAGCTGGAGCTTGCGCATGGCGTGCAGCAGTTCCTGCAGCTGATGCGGGTCGCGTCCGCCGCTCTGGGGCAATTCCTGGCGGAGGTCGAGTCTCGGGGTTCGAAAGACTTGTATGGCTATGGGTCGACGGCGGCGTGGTTTGCTGATGTGGCTGGGCTGTCTCGGGGTGAGGCGCAGTCGGTGGTGAAGCGGGCGATCGCGTTGAATCCGACTCGTGCTTTGGATGGCACGGAGGTTCCCGCCTTTGCTCCCACTACCGGTGCGGCGGCCGCCGAGGGCATGATCGGGGACGAACGGATCGACCAGATCCTGGAGATCTTGGGGAAGATCCCTGCGGACACGTCGGTGGAGGATCGGGAGAGTGCGGAGAAGATCCTCGGGAACCTGGGCCGTGGCGCTGGTCCCCGGCAGGTGACGAAGGCCGCCGAGGACATCCTCGGCTGGCTGGATCCCGACGGGAACGAACCCAAAGAACCCGAGCCGAAGCAGCCACGCCGCGAAATCACCCTGGAGCGCCGTCGGGATGGGTTCTGGAAACTCACCGGCTTGCTGGATGACGAGCTGGGGGCTCGGACAGCCGCCGCACTGGAGGCGTACGCGAAGCCTCGCCCGGTGGACGAGTTCGGCCAGGCTGACTTGCGGATGAAGTGTGAACGCCTGGGCGATGCGTGGGCCGAGCTCCTTGACTTGGCGATCGCGTGTCCTGATCAGCCTGGCACGAGCGGGTATCGGACGTTGGTGCACGTGACCATCGGCTTGGAAGAGCTGAAGACCGGGATCGGGAAAGCCTGCCTCGACTTCGTCGGGACCATGACCGCCCGCGAGGCTCGGATGGCCGCGTGCGACTGCCTGATGCTGCCCGTGGTGATGAACGCCGCTGGTGAACCCCTCGATGTGGGACGGTTACGGCGGTTCGTCACCCCAGGCCAGAGACGGGCGCTCAACATCCGGGACCGGGGCTGTGCGTTCCCAGGCTGTCACCGGAAACCCAAGAACTGTCACGCTCATCATATCGAGCACTGGGCGGACGGCGGACCGACCGATCTCCGGAACCTGGTGCTGCTGTGCGGTTTTCATCACCGGCTGATCCACCACGGTGACTGGCACGTCCGCATGGCAGCCGACGGACTCCCGGAATTCATCCCTCCCCAGTACTTGGACCCGCTACAACGGATCCGGCGCAACACCCTCAACCGCGCCTGAACTCCCCGCATGACCCGAGGAGCCCGCCACCCACACCGGCGACGGGCCTCTCGGCATGCCTGCCCGGATATGGCCAAGGTGTCCTGTCAGGTACCAAGTCCGTGAAGGCCTCCTTGAGGGACCCTGGGTCCCTCAAGGAGGCCTTCACGGACCGGTGCTCGGCGGCGGCGACTGGCAGGGCGAAGGGGACGTTTCCCTCATCACACGCGCGGAAAGTCCCCTTCACCCCAGGGCCATGCAGTCTCCGGGGTGGCGGCGGCTCGGAAGCGTCGCGAAAGCCACTTTCGGGACATCAGACGTCCCGAAAGTGGCT
>NZ_JBHXJK010000142.1:0-20358 GCF_042723255.1 Amycolatopsis thailandensis | reverse complement strand
GGGGTCGACGGTGGAGGATTCGGGACGGTGGACGTCCCGAATCCTCCACCGTCGCGCGAGCCGCCGTGGTCTCGGACCGAGACACCCGAAATCCCGCTTGCCCGCGACCGGCAGCCGACACCAGCTCCATCCCAGCTACACAAAGACACCTCCGCCAAGGAAACTCGCCGTCCATGGACCGGGGGAGAGAGCCAGTGGGGGCTCCTCGTACTGGCGGCGGGGACGACGGGGGGGGATTTCGGACGGTCGACGTCCGGGATCTTCCCCGTCGGCCGCCGGTCGGGAGCCGCGTGGAGCGGCCTTGAGCAACGGCGGGTCAGAGACTTAGGTGTCCCCGTCGCGCGCGACCCGGGTCAGCGCGCGCCTGCCTCGCCGAGGATCCGGGCGACGGCCGCCTGGCCCTTGGTCCGGGCGTGGGCCAGCGGGGTGACGCCTTCCTTGTCGGCGAGGTCGACGTCGGCGCCGGCGGCGACGAGCGCCCGGACCACTTCCTGGTGGCGTGGCCCGCCGTCGCCGAGGATGACCGCCTCCAGCAAGGCCGTCCAGCCCAGGTCGTTCACGTGGTCGACGTCGATTCCGCTGCTCGCCACCAGCCGCACGTACTCGACGTGCCCGCGCTCCGAGGCGGGGATCAGCGAGACACCGCCGAACCGGTTGGTGATGGTCAGATCCGGCTTCGCCTTGAGCAGCACCTGCGCCATCGGGACGTTCCCGGTGACGCCGGTGACCAGCCACGGCGTGTCGTGCCGTCCGTCGAGGGCGTTCGGGTCGGCACCCGCCTCGACGAGGATTCCGGCGACCTCGACCCGGTTTTCGGTGACGGCGACGAGCAGCGGGGTCCGGCCGCGATCGTCGCGGGTCTCCAGGTCGGCGCCGGCGTCGACGGCCTGCCTGACGAGGCTCGTGTCGGCTGAGAAAAGGTGCTGCACGGGTACTCCTTGACGGGGCGGCCGGGACTCGGTGGACGAGGGCGGAGTGCTCGACGCCGGTGGGGAGCAGGCGCCGAGCACGAGGACGGCGAGCACCGCCACTATCGCCCGTCCACCGGTCATCAGCGAAGTTCCCCGATGGCGCGCAGGCCCGCCGCGGCGAACTTCTCGTCGAGGTCGCCGCTGGGCGCGCCGCCGACGCCGATCCCGGCGATCGGGCCGCCGTTCACCGCGACCGGCACACCACCGGCGAGGAAGAGCGTGCCGGGGATGTCGCGGATGGTCGGGCCGGTGCCCTGGGCGTTCTTGTTCAGCGCGGACGTGGGCTGGCCGAAGGAGACCGCGGTGAAGGCCTTGCGCTTGGCGGACTCCTCGGTCTGCGGTCCGGCGCCGTCACCCTTGAGCAGGACGCGTACGTCACCGGACCGGTCCAGCACGGCGACGGTGACCCGCTGTCCCTCCTTCTCCGCGGCGTCCAGCGCGGCCTGCGCGGCGCGGGTGGCGGCGTCGACGCCGAGCACGCTGGTCTGCACGACGGCCTGCGGGGCGGACGGCTGCGGCTTGCGGTCCTGTGCCTGCGCCGCGCCGAGCCCGGTGGCGAGCGCGACGGTCGCGAGACCGGCCGTCATCCCGAGGACGAGGCGGGTGCGGGGGAGCTTGGCGTTCATCGGATTTCCTTCGCGGTGGAGGGGGTGTTCGTTCTCCCTCGACTCTCCCGCCTGGCAGGGCCTGGCGAATCGGGAGAGTGGACCTTGATCGGACACCGTGCGATCGGTGCGGGCATCAACCGAACGATTGATGCGGAGGGGGCATCCTCCCCGCATACGATCATCGAGGACGAAGGGAGGACCAGGATGAAGCCGTACATCGGGACGGTCACACGGCTCAACGCCGCCATGCACGCCGGGTTCTTCCTGCTGCTGGCCGCGTCCGTGGCCCGGTTCGTCGCGGCACACGGGCTGAGCGGTGCCACGCCGCTGATCCTCGTGCTCACCGGCGCGCTCGCGCTGGTCTACGTGGCCGGGGTGCTGAGCTGGGCCGCGCTCGAACGATGGCGGCCGGTGTGGCTGGCCGCGGTGATCGCGGTCTGGCTCGCCCTGGTGGTGGCCGCGCCGAGCTTCGCCTGGTGCGCCGTGCCGTTGTTCTTCGTCTGCTTGCAGGTGCTGCGCCCGCGGACCGTGATCGTGGTGGTCGTCCTGCTGACCGTCGCGACCATCCTCGCCCAGCTGAGGATCGCGACCGAGTTCGATCCGAGCATCGTGCTCGCGCCGATCGCGGTCGCGCTGATGGCCACGATGACGTTCCTCCAGCTCGACCGCGACCGGAGGCAGCTGGGTGAGGCCGTCAAGCAGCTCCTCGGCGCCAGGGTCGATCTCGCCCAGAGCCAGCGTCTGGCCGGGATGATGCAGGAACGCGAGCGGCTGGCGCGCGAGATCCACGACGCCCTCGCGCAGGGGCTCTCGAGCATGCGGATGCTGCTCCAGGCGGCACAGAGGTCATGGGACACGGAGCCGGATCTGGCCAAGGGCCACGTGTCCCGCGCCGTCGACGCGGCGGGCGACACCCTCGCCGAGGCCCGGCGGTTCGTCCATGGACTGGGGTCACCGCGGCTCGACGCCTCCGACCTCGGCGAGACCTTGAAGGATCTCGCCGAACAGATCGGTTTCGCGGCCATGCACGCGGTGCGTTTCGAGATCAGCGGCGAGCCGTATCCACTGAGGCCCGAGGTGGCGGCGGGGCTGCTCCGGATCGCGCAAGGAGCCTTGGCGAACGTGAGCGAACACGCCAGGGCGGAGGAAGCCGCCATGACGCTGACCTACCTGGAGGACGCGATCGTCCTCGACATCCGTGACGACGGCGTCGGCTTCGACCCGGATTCGGCGCGCGAGAGCGGAGACCGGGGGAACGGGCTGCGGATGATCAGCGAGCGGCTCGCCGAGCTCGGTGGTGAGATGGTGGTCGAGAGCGCACCGGGAGAGGGCACCGCGCTCGCCGTCGCCGTGCCCACGAAGGGGGCGCGATGACCATCCATGTGCTGATCGTCGACGATCATCCGGTGGTGCGCGCGGGAATCGCCGCGCTGCTCGCCGGGGAGCCCGACATCGAGGTGATCGGTGAATGCACGGGCGCAGACGAAGCCGTGCTGTTCGCCGAGGCCCGGAAGCCGGACGTCGTGCTGATGGACCTCCAGCTCGGCGACGGCCCCGACGGTGTGAACGCCACCGAGCGCTTGACAGCCTTGCCGGACGCCCCGAGGGTGCTGGTGCTCACCACCTACGACGCCGAACTGGACATCACCAGGGCGGTGGCGGCGGGCGCCACCGGCTACCTGCTCAAGGCAGGACCGCCCGAGGACCTCTTCCGCGGCATCCACGCGGCGGCGCGTGGTGAAACCGCGTTGGCGCCTCAGGTCGCGGCCCGGCTTTTCGGGCACATGCGCGCACCGGCGCCCGCGCTGAGCCCTCGTGAGACCGAGATCGTGCAGCTGGTGGCGGAAGGCTTGATCAACCGCCAGATCGCCGCGCGCCTGTTCATTTCCGAAGCGACCGTGAAGACACACCTGGTCCACATCTACGACAAACTCGGCGTCGACAGCCGTGCCGGTGCGGTGGCCGTCGCCACGGAACGGAGGATCATCCGCAACTGACGGCGGCTCGGTCAGGGCTTGCGGCCCACGGCGGCGACGATGCAGTTGCCCGCCGCCGGCATCGGTTCCGTACGGGGGCCGGTGGGCCACCACTGATCGTTGACCACGATGCCCGGGTCCATGAGTTCGAGGCCGGCGAGCATTTCCTCGAGTTCGCTCCGGGTACGGAAGAAACCCCGGCTGATGCTCTGGTTCAGGATCGCCTGCACCCGGTGGGCGATGGGGCTGTGCTCGTTCTCCGGGTCGAAGAAATGCGAGAACACCACATAGGACCCGGAGGGGATCGCGTCGATGTAGGCCTGCAGGACCTGCGCCGGTGGCATCCCTTCGGCCTCGCTGTGGTGGTGCAGCGTGGCCACGTGCATCAGGGCCAGCGGGCGGCTGAAGTCGAGAGTGGTGGTGACGACGTCGTTCTTCAGGACCTCGTCCGGCTCGAAGATGTTGGCGCCGATGAGGCGTGTCCTGTCGTTCTCTTCGAGCAGCGCGCGGCCGTGCGCGAGCACCACGGGGTCGTTGTCCACGTACACGACCTGCGCGTCGGGGTTGATCCGTTGCGCGACCTGGTGGGTGTTCTCCGCCGTGGGCAGGCCGGAGCCGCAATCGAGGAACTGGTCGATCCCGGCCTTGCCGGCGAGGAAGCGGACCGCGCGGGTCAGGAAGGCGCGGTTGCTGACCGCGATGATGTTGACCTCGGGCACGGCCTGGTTCAGCTGCGCGAGCAGTTGCCTGTCGACCTCGTAGTTGTCCTTGCCGCCGAGGGCGGCGTCGTAGGCGCGCGCCACGCTGGGCACGGTCGTGTCGATCCTGTTCGAAGGAAGATCGGCAGTCCCACGGTCCTGGCCCACGGCAAACCCCACAGGTAATCAGACGGTCACTCAACGTCGGACAGATGCTACCAGCGAGTCGCTTCCGCTCACGACGAGGAGGCCGCTCCTACGAGGCTCGTCCGGGAGCCGGACGCAGCTCCAGCGTGCAGCATTTGACGCTCCCGCCGCCCTTGAGCAGTTCCGAAAGATCGACGCCGATCGGGTCGAAACCTCGCTCTCGCACTCGTGCGATCAGCCCGGTCGCGGCCTGGGGAAGGAGGACGTGACGCCCGTCGGAGACGGCGTTCAGGCCGAATGCGGCGGCTTCGGCGGCGGAGGCGATGACGGCGTCCGGGTACAGCTTTTCGAGCCGCTCCCGGCTGTCCTCGGTGAACGCTCCCGGGAAGTACATGATCATGTCGTCGTCCAGGACGGTCAGCGCGGTGTCCAGGTGGTAGTAGCGCGGGTCGGCCAAAGTCGGTCCCACCACCGGTACGCCGAAGAACTCCGCGGCCTCGTCGTGTGCCCGGCGGTCGGTGCGGAAGCCCGAACCCGCCAGGATCCGGGTTCCCGCGACCAGGAAGTCCCCCTCGCCCTCGTTGTCCCACCGGGCTTGCCGGACGTCGCGATAGCCGTTGCCGGTGAGCCACTTCAGATACGCCGAGGATTCCGGGCGGCGGTGCCGGTGGTGGAAGCGCGCGACCAGGGCCCGGCCGTTCACCACGGTCGCGCCGTTGGCCGCGTACACCATGTCCGGCAGGCCCGGCACCGGATCGAGCAGGTCCACGCGGTGGCCCAGTTCGAGATAGAGGTCGCGCAGCCCTTCCCATTGGGTGATCGCGAGCCGGGTATCCGTGGGTTTGCCGGGATCCATCCACGGGTTGATCGAGTACTCGACGTCGAAATGCGCCGGTCTGACCATGAGATAGTGCCGCATCTGTTTCCTCCCCCGAGTCGTCAGGCCGATTGCAAGGATTTCCGGGTGCTCACCAGCCGTTTGACCAGCTGGTCGCGAATGCGGGGCGGGATGTCCGGCGCGAACCGCCGGAGATAGCTCTCGGCGTGCACCGCGTCGTCCATCAGGAACGGCAGATCGAAGACGACCAGTTTGCGGATGGCCAGCAACGGGACCGGCGCGCGCAGCGCCTTGAACTTCTCGTTCCACAGGCCGGGCTGGTCGCAGACCGGGTGGAACTGCCCGATCATCAGGCCGTCGTTGACGAACTTGTCCTTCGCCTCGCGTTGCAGGCCGTCCAGTCCCGTCGAGTCCTGATAGTCCAGTCGCGGCAGCACGAGGAGGATCGTCAGCAGTTCCCGGTCCGCGGGCGAGATCCTGGCCGACAGTCGTTCGTACCACGAGCGCAGGCTCTCGATCGCGTCGCGGACGTCCGTACCGTCGTCCATGGCGGTCAGGGCCGCCAGATGGAAAAGTCCTTTGTGGAGTGAAGGTTGGGTGTAGGGGCACACCGGGCCGTTCCGGCCCAGTTCCGGGTGCGGGGACACGAGATAGCGCCCGGCCCAGGCCAGGATCTCCCGGGTGTACGGCAGATGTTCCGCGGGCACGGCGCCGGCTTCGACCTCGGCCGCCGTCCAGATGAGTACCTTGTCGTCGCCGATCATGATCCGATGCTTTGCGCGAAGGTGAAGACGCCGTCGGGGTCGACCCGTTCCTTGATCTCCTTCAGTCGCGGGTAATTCACGCCGTAGTAGGCGTTGCGCCAGTCCGCGAGATCCGGGTCGATGAAGTTCTGGAAAGCGCCGTCGGACACATAGGGCGACATCGCGTCCGCCAGGTCCGCCAGCCAGCCGAGGTTGGCGTCGACCACGGCGGGTTCGTCGGTCTCGGCCCACGAAGCGTCCATGGAGAGCAGGAACAGCGCGTTCCGGTGGGCGAACGCGGTCTCCGTCGCGCCCACCCGGTTGATCGCGCCGCCCCAGGAGAACAGGGCGGCACCACCACCGTCCGGGTTTCCGCTGCCGGGGAAGCGGTCGACGCACGAGAGCATCGTGGCGATCGCCTCCTCGGACAGTGGCTCGGTGACGATGTTCGTCCGCACCGCGAAGGCACCCTCGGAGGTCTCGTGCAGCAGGTCGTCCTTGGCCTCCCAGAAAGTCCGGTCCGCGATGTCCGCGCGGATCGGCTGGGCGGCGGACAGGACGGGGGCGAGGATCTCACGCAACTCCTCGGCGGAACCGAAGTGCTGTCCGATGGCCGACACGATGCCCTTCGACTCGCCGGTCTTGCTGATGCCGATCCTGGTCGCGAACTCGTCCGGCGCCTGCCGCGAGATCTCTTGCAGCACCGAGAAGACCTTCGGCGCGTCCGCGCGGTCCCACAACAGCAGGTAGCCGGCGCAGTCGGCGACCGGCTTCGCCTGGAAGGTGAAGGAGACGTTGACGCCGAAGTTCCCTCCGCCGCCACCGCGGCAGGCCCAGAACAGGTCGGGGTTGGTGTTCGCGTCGCAGCGCAGGACCTGTCCGTCCGCGGTCACCAGCGTGGTCTCCACGAGCGCGTCCGCGGTGAGCCCGAGCACGCGCGAGGTGGCCCCGCAGCCGCCGCCGAGGGTGAGGCCCGCGATGCCGACCGAGGCGCCGTTGCCCAGTGCGAACGCCATCTCGTGAGGCTGGACGGCGGCGTAGACGTCCGCCATCCGCGCGCCGCCCGCGACCGTCACGAGACCTGTCGAACCGTTGGCGGACACGGTGTTCATCGCGCCGAGATCGATCACCAGTCCGGTGTTGACCGAATGTCCCGCGTAGCTGTGCCCGCCGCATCGCGCGACGACGTCGACACCGGTGTCGCGCGCCCACTCGATGGCTCGTCGCACGTCCTCGGTGTTGGCCACCGAAACGACACCGCTGGGGGTGATTCCGGCGAACCGCTTGTTGAACGGCCGGGAGGAGTCGCGGAACCCGGCCTCGCCGGGACGCCGCACCCGGCCGTCCACGGCCCTGTCGAGGCGTCGCCAGTCCGCGTCGGTCAGGCTGCGGGACACTAGCTCACCTCGTCGAGGTAGGAGACGCCGGTGGCGGCGTGCGGGCCGTAGCGTTCCCACACCTCACGCAGCCGGAGGCGGCCGTCTTCGGCCACCTCCGGGGTGTTCACCGTATGCCCGCAGATCACCTCTCCGGTGGCGAGCACCATGGTGTACCCGAGATGCAGAGCGCCGTTTTCGCGCTGGGCACCGGTGATCGACCCCCGTCGCACCTCGCCGCCGGCGAATTCGGCCCAGACGACATCACCTTCTTGCCGGTACACGGCTATCGCGTCGGCGTCGCCGCCCGCCTTGCGGAATTTCCGCCCGTCGTAGTCAATCACGGGACTCGGCCCGGTCGATCTCGTGGGCGACGAACTCGTCCGACATCGCGCGATCCCACCAGATCGCGTAGTAGGAGAAGTCTTCGTCCCGGTCATTGACGAGGTGATGTTCGATTCCCGGTTTCAGGAATACGAGGTCGCCGGCCACGAATTCGTGCCGTTTCTCCCCGGCGATCACCGCGGCGCCGCCCGCCATTCCGATGAAGATCTCGTGCTCGTGATGAGCGTGGGCCACCGATACGTCGCCGGGGCGCAGTACGCACCAAGCTCCTCGGAACGGTGCCGTCAAACCGTTCCACGGGTACAGAAGCTTCATGTCCAATCCGTAGGCCCGCGTCAGGTTCTCGTGCTCCAGCCTGCGGATGTCCACGACAGCTTGGTCTTGGTCAGTCACGTCCCACTCCGATCAGCGTGCTTTCCCGTCCCGGCGTCCGGTGCTGATCGCAGGCTATGTTCGGCCGACTTCCCGGGGAAAGGGGAACTATTCCCGATTGCCGGTCAATCAGCCGCGGCCGAGACCGGCGTCCCGCGCCAGCACTATCGCCTGTGCGCGATCGGCCACCCCGAGTTTGCCGAAGACGGCGGAAACCCGGTTGCTGATGGTCTTCTGCGCGAGCGCGAGATCGCGGGCGATGGCGGCGTTCGACTTGCCCGCGGCGATACGGTCGAGCACTTCCCGTTCCCGCGTGGTCAGCTGGGGGAAAGGATAAGGCTCCGGGCCGAGTGCCGAGCGCAGCAAGGCGCTGAACCGGACGGCGATCGCCTTTCCGACGATCGCCTCACCCGCGGCCACGACCTGGACGCCGCGGATGACCTGGTCCAGATCGGCGCCCTTGACCAGATAGCCGCGCGCGCCCGCCTGGATCGCGGATCTGACGGCGGTGTCGTCGTCGGCCGCGCTCAGTACCAGGACCCTGGTTTCCGGTGCGACGCGGGAGACTCTGCTGATCACGTCGACGGTGGCGGATTCGCCGAGCTGCGGGTCGATGATCAGGACGTCCGGCCGGTGCCGGAAGGTTTCCGCGATCGTCGCGTTCGCCGTGGCCGCCTCGCCGATGACGGCGATGCCGCTGACGTTTTCGAGCGCGGAGCGGACCCGGTAACGGACCGCCGGTTGGCTGTCGGCGAGCAGAACGGTGACCCAGACGGGGTCCGCGTCCTCTTCGTCTCCTCCTTGACCGGACAACAGGTTCGCTGTGCGCCGCTGATCACGACGTTCGGCCGGCCAGATACGGGCGGTGTTGCCGATACTTGCGTGATGGTTCATTCTTTCCCCCTGTGCCTGCCGTTACCGAGCCTGCGTGATCGGCTCCGTTCGGTGAAGTGCGATGAAGGTGGATGCTCGACCGTGGCGGGGATGGGACTGGCCGGCCACTGGAACAGTCTATGTAGAAGGCGTCGAACGTATCCATACGACTGTTATGGGCAATTGATCGCAATCAATCTTTCGCGCAGGAAGATGTGCCCGATCAATGGGAAAGTCCAGGTCCGGCGTCTTGATCGGGGGAGATTCCGGCATTCGGGTTAGTGCTCCAGAGTTAGCCTCAAAGGGTAGCACCGCAAGCCCGTTCGGCCGCCGAGGAGGGTAGTCACCGGGATTTCCCCGAAAAAGGGGAGATCTTCCCGGTTCCGGGGAAATCTCCGAGTGCCGGGCGGATGGCCATGACGAGATTCCCCGGCCCGCGGGAAACCCGTCCCTATCCCCGGGGAAACGCCGCTCCATAGTGTCGGCACCCTATTCTGGACGAACGGGGTGTATCTGTGACTGAAATACAGGTGGGTTTGCTGGCGATCGGCGCCGGACCGGCGAACCTGGCGCTCGCGGTGGCCATCGAGGAGTCCGGGAATCCGGAGCTGGCCGAGCAGACGCTGCTGCTGGAGCAGAGCCCGGACATCAAGTGGCAACGGGATCTGCTGATGCCGTGGGCGCGCAGTCAGGTCTCCTTCCTCAAGGACCTGGTGACCCTGCGCAATCCGCGCAGCAAGTTCTCGTTCCTCAACTTCCTGCATGATCAGAACCGGCTCGACGAGTTCGTCAACCTGGGCACGTTCCACCCGTTCCGCTGGGAGTTCTCCGACTACCTGCAGTGGGTCGCGCGGTCGCTGGACAAGGTCCGCATCCGGTACGACGCCCGGGTCCAGAGCATCGAGCCCGCGCGCGACGCCGACGGGTCGATCACCGGCTGGACGGCCACACTCGCCGGAGGCGACACGATCCACTGCCGCGACCTGGTGGTGGGCGGCGGCCGGGACGCGAACGTGCCGGACGTCTTCGCCGGGTTGCCCGCCGACCGGATCATCCACAGCGCCCAGTACCGGCGCCGGATCGCGCAGCTGCCGCCGGAGGCCCCGCTGCGCGCCGTCGTGGTGGGCGGGGCGCAGAGCGCGGCCGAGATGTTCATGGCGCTGCACGACAATCTGCCCAACAGCACCCGCACCATGATCGTGCGTTCGGTGGGCCCGCAGAACTACCAGACCAGCAAATTCGTCAACGAACTGTTCTTCCCGTCGTTCGTCGACCGCTTCTACGACAGTCCGGCCGAGGTCCGGGAACAGATGCTGGACGAGATGCGCCTGACCAACTACGCCGGGGCCGCCCCGCCTTTCCTCGATCAGCTGTACACCACGCTTTACCAGCAGCGCGGCCTCGGCGGTCAGCGTTCGCGGGTGCGGACGCTGACCGAGGTGGTCGGCGCGAGGATCGAAGACGACGAGGTCGTCCTCGATCTGCGCGACCGGACCAGCGGCAAGGTGGAGCCGCTGCACTGTGATCTGGTGCTCCTCGGCACCGGCTTCGATCAGCGGATGCCCGCGATGGTGCGCGACCTGGCCGATCGGGTCGGCCTGTCGGAGATCTCGGTCAGCCGCTGCTACCGGGTCGATCTCGGCGATTCCGCTTGGGGCGCGGTCTATCTGCAGGGGGTCAACGAGGCGACGCACGGTATCGCGGACTCGTTGATCAGCGTGCTGGCCCACCGTTCCCGCGACATCGTCGGCGATCTGCTCGCCCGCCGCGGTGCCGCCGAGTCGAGGACCGCCTGATGAACCGGCTGGTGGTGATCTCGCCGGCACCGACGGCGAACGGCGACCTGCACCTCGGCCATCTCGCCGGCCCGTTCCTCGCCGCCGACGTCTGCGCCAGGTACGCCCGCGCGACCGGCGGGGAAGCCCTGTACGGCACCGGCATGCACTTCACCCAGAACTACATCGTCACCGCGGCGGCACGGCTCGGCGTGGCCCCGGAGGAGCTGAGGGAACGCTCCGCGGACCAGGTGGAGCGGACGTTGGCGACGATGGGCATCGAGGTCGACGGATTCGGCTGTATCGGCGACCGGTTCACCAAGCTGGTCATGGACTTCTACGACCGGCTGCACGGCATGGGCGCGCTGGAGCTGCGGACCGTGCGTTTCCCTTACCTGCCAAGCACCGGTGAGTACCTGATGGACGCCTACGTCACCGGTGGCTGCCCGTTCTGCCTCGCCGACGGGTACGCCGGGGTCTGCGAGAGCTGCGGGCTGCCGGTCGCTCCCGGCGACCTGATCGGTCCGCGTTCGACACTGCGCCCGGACGAGCCACTGGAGTACCGCGAGGCGGACATCCTCGTCTTCCCGGTGGAGCGGTACCGCGCGGAGCTGGAGGCGTACTTCGCCCGGATCCCGATGCGGCCCGGCATGGCCCAGCTCGTCGAGTCCGCGCTGGCGGGCCCCCTGCCGGATTTCCCGATCACCCAGCCGACGTCGTGGGGCATCCCGGCGCCGTTCCCGGAGGTACCCGGGCAGGTGATCTACCCGCATATGGAGGGCATGCCGTGGAGCATGTTCACCACCGCGCTGGCGGCCGAGAAACGCGGCGCGATCCTGACCGCCGACGACGAGCTGTGGCAGGCGGACTCCGGTTCGACCATGGTGTACTTCCTCGGCCTGGACGCCACCTACCCGTTCGCCGTCGTGGGCACGGCGATGCTCACCGCGCTCGGCGGCCACGTCCTTCCGGCGCAGTACGTCACCAACGAGTTCTACGAGCTCGCCAACGAGAAGTTCTCCACCAGCCGCGGGCACGTCGTGTCCGGCCGCGAGCTGGCCGCCGAGGTGCCGCGCGATCTCATCCGCTTCCATCTCTGCGCCACCAGTCCCGAGTACCAGCGCACCGACTTCACCCACGAGGCCCTGCTGCGGGTCAGCGAAACGCGGCTGACCGGACCGTGGAACCGGGTCGCGGCGGCGGTCGACGAATGGGTCGACCGCGGTCCGCTGCCGGTCTCCGAAGACGCCAGGTGGACGGCGCGGCGGATGGCCGAACGGTTCGCCGACGGGTACGAGCTCCGGCGGTTCAGCCTGACGGCCGTGGCGTCGACACTCGCCGAGCAGCTGGGGCGGCTCGACCGGCTGACCGCCGCGACGACCGTCGAGACCGCGGGCGACCTCTGTCACCAGGTGGACGTGTTCCTGCGCTGTGCCGCGCCGATCCTGATCGATCTCGCCGCGGCCGCGCTGCCCGACACGACACTGCCCGGCCAGGTGGAGGCGGACGCGGTCATCCCCAAGAAGCTGCCCCGGCTGGCCGGCTGATGGCGTCGGTCGCCGTCGTCGGCGCCGGCGTGACCGGGTTGGTGACCGCGATCGGCTGCGCGCGAGCGGGTCACCGCGTCACCGTTTTCGACCGCGGTCCCATCCCGAATCCCGCGTCGACCTCGTTCGACCAGCACCGTGCCTTGCGGGTGCTGCGCCCGGGCGACGTCGACGGCACGCGGCGGATGGCCGGGGCCCGCCGTCGCTGGCTGGAGCTGGAATCGTTGCTGCGGACGAGGATCTTCCGGCCGGTCGGCGTGGTCACCGCGGGCACCCGGGAAGAACTCGGGCAGGCGATCGACACCGCGGGCGAGGCCGGGCTCCCCGCGGTCGTCGTGTCGCCGGAAACCCTGTCGCCCGTGGAGTTCCCCGCCGGGACCGGTGGCGTGCTCGACCCGGACGCCGGGGTGCTGCTGGCCGAACGGTTTCTCCGCGCGGCGGCGGAATGGCTCGCCGCGCATCCGGCGGCGGCGTTGCGGCCACGCCGCGCCGTCGCCGACGTCGGCGAGCACCGGGTGAGCCTGGCGGACGGCACCGCCGTGGACGCGGACCTCGTGCTGGTCGCGACGGGGCCCGGGAACGCCGGGCTGATCGAGCAACCCGTCACGTTGTACCGCCAGACCATGGTCTACCTGCGCCCGCCGGGGAAGCTGGCGAGCTGGTGGGCGTCGGCACCCGGCGTCGGCCGGATCGGTGCCGACCGCACGGCCTGGCTGCTGCCACCCGGAGCGGGCACCCTGCTCAAGATCAGTTCGAACGCGGTCTGCCGGGAAGTCGAGTCCACAATGGACGATGATCGCGAAGCGTGGGCCGAACGGCTGCTCGCGGAGCCGATCTTCACCGGCGCCGCGGACTACGCCGTCGTCGCCGTGCGGGACTGCCACTACGCGGCCGATCCCGTCGACGACGGCCCGATGCTCACCCGGGTCCACCCGTCGGTGTGGTCCCGCCCCGCTTGCGGCGGGTCCGGATTCGCCGCCGCGCCGCTCGTCGCCGAGGAGATCCTCGGCGCTGTCATGGAGGTCAGTGCGTGAACAAGGGGAGTGCATAGTGGAGTTCACGATCGTGGGCGCCGGCATGGCGGGCGCGTTCCTGGCGCTTTCGCTGGGCAGGCAAGGGCACGCGGTGACGGTGTACGACCGCAGGCCGGATCCCCGTGAGGCCGCCAGTGCGGTGACGTCCATGAACCTCGGGCTGTCCCGGCGTGGCCTGGCGGCGCTCGATCGCCTGGGGCTGTCGGAGGAGGTGCGGCGCCTCGTCGTGCCGATGCGCGGGCGGATGCTGCACGATCCCGCCGGCGGACTGCGGTTCTCGGCGTACGGCGAGGGCGGCATCCTGGCGATCCAGCGCCAGGACCTGAGCGCGTTGCTGGTGGACGCCGCGAGCCGGGAACTCGGCGTGCGGTTCGTGTTCGACACACGGTGCACGGGCGTGGACCGCGACCTGCCCTCGGTGTCCTTTGTGGACCCGGACGGCCGGGCACTCGTGGTGAAGCCGGACGTCGTGGTGGGCGCGGACGGCGCGTTCTCGGCTGTCCGCCGGGCCATGCACCACGATCAGCGGGCCGAATTCTCGCAGAGTTATCTCGACTGGGGATGGCGCGAACTCCACATCCCGGCGGCCGCCGAAGGCTCGCATCGCATGGCCGACGACGTCTTCCATCTCTGGCCACGCGGCGACATCATGATGTTCGCCCACCCCAACCGCGACGGTTCCTTCACCTGCTCCTGCGTCCTTCCGTTCCACGGCAGGGAGGGTTTCGACTCGCTGAGGACCGCGGCGGACGTGGAGTCCCTGTTCCGCACCCATTTCCCCGACGTCCTTTCGCTGGTGCCGGACCTCGGCGAGGAGTTTTTGCGGCGGCCCACCTTCAACCTCGTCACCGTCAGCACCGCGCCGTGGACGCACGAGGGCAAGGTGGCGCTGATCGGGGACGCCTGCCACGCCGTCTACCCGTTCCTGGCCCAGGGCATGAACTCGGCGTTCGAGGACGCGCTGGAGCTGACGGACAGCCTCGCCCGCCACCCGGGCAGCACCGCGGCGGCGCTGACGAGGTACTACACGCGCCGCAAACCGAACACCGACGCGCTCGCCTCCATGTCCCACCGCAACTTCGCCGAACTCCGCGACACCGTGCGCTCTCCGGCCGTCCGGCTGGAACGGGCCGTCGACTCCGTCCTTGAGAGGGTTCTCCGGCACCGATGGATGCCGCTGCACGCCATGGTCACCAACACGACCGTGCCCTACGCCAAGGCGCTTCAGCGGGCGACCCGGCAGCATCGGATCCTGAAGTACTCGGGCGCGGTGGCCGCTGTGGCCGGTGGCGCGCTCGTGGCCCGCCGGCTTCGACGCTGAACATGAAGGCCCCCTTCACTGCGTCTAGCGCAAGGAAGGGGGCCTTCACACGCGGCCGCTGTGACTGGTGGTGCACCTGGCGATCGCCGAGCCCGTGAAGGCCTCCTTCACTACCTTCAGGGTAGGCAAGGAGGCCTTCACAGACTCGGCAAAGCGCGTCCTCAGGGCGCCGGGGTGACCTCGATACGGATCAGGCCCGCGGCCTTTTCGGCGCGCCGCAAGGCTTCCGCCGGGCTGTCCGCGACGGCCATCACCAGGCCGGTCCGGTCCCATGAGCTGCGCAGCCCGGTGAACCGGTGGCCGGGTTCGACCTGGATGTCCACCAGGCACACGCCTTCCACCTGCCTGGCCTGGTCGAGCCCCAGGACGGCGTCGATCACGCCGGGCTCCATCGGGACGAACCGGACGGCGGCGCCGCCCGTGGCACGGCGAGGCAGCTCGGCGGGCGGCTCGCCGCGCATCATCGCGACGTAGGCGTGCAGCAATTTCATCGAGTAGGCGCGGTCGATGATCTCCATGATCCCGTCGCCCGCGATCCGGCCGGCGCATTCGACCAGGTACGGCACGCCGTCGGAGACGATCCACTCGCAGTGCAGGATCCCGTCGCCGAATCCGACGGCCCCGACGACCTGGCGGGTCTGTTCGACCAGTTTCCCGCTGAGGTCGCCGGGAATGTCGGCGGGCACGATATGCGCGAGCTCCACCGGTCGCGGGCCGGGGTAGAGCTGTTTGGCGGTGACGTTGGCGAACAGCTGCCGCCCACCGCGGACGAGCATCTCGACGCTGTACTCGGGGCCGGGCACGTATCGCTCGGCCAGCATCGACAGCTCCATCGGCCGGTCGGGGACGAAGACGCCCTCGTCCTGCTCGACGCAGCTCGCCCAGGCCTGGCCGACTTCGGCCGCCGACCGGATGATCTGCGTGCCGACGGCGGCCTGCCGGTTGGCCGGTTTGAGCACCACCGGGCCGGGATGGGCCCGCATGAACGCCAGCACGTCCGCCGGACAGGTCACCGTGGCGCTCGGCGGGTTCGCCAGCCCGGCGGCCGCGCTGACCTTCCGCAGCAGCGCCTTGTCCCGCAGGATCTGCGCGGCGCCCAGGCTCGCGCCCGGCAGGCCGTAGCGTTCGGCGAGCCGGGCGGCGAACGGGGTGGCGTACTCGGTCAGCGGGAGCACCGCGGCCGGGTCGAGGTCGGGGTGGGTGGCATGGAACTCGTCGGCGGAGCCCGGCCGGGCGTGCTCCCAGCCGATCATCTCGCGGACCAGGGAAGACCCGGCCAGTTTCGCGAGCAGATCCCGTTTGCGGATCACGTCCGGCTCTTCGACGAGGACGACCGAACCGTCGGGTTCGACGCCGGTGAGTGCCCTCAGCACCGGCGTCACGAACCCGACGATCAGGACGGGTCGCTCACTCATCGGACTCGGTCTTGGGCTTGTCCACGATGCCGAGCATGAACCGCATGGAAGGCTTGGCGCCGACCAGATGCGCGCCGACCGTCTGGGTGACACGGTCCCGCGCGGTCGGGTGCATCGCCATGGTCATCGAGTCCCGGAGCCACCGGTTCATCGGGTCGCCCGACCTGATGGCCGCGGTGCCGAGGATGTCGCAGAGCCGCTGCACGACCCGCTTGGACATCTGGAACGCCTGCCAGCCGGTCAGCGCCGGGGCCACCCGCTCGTCGGGCGTGAGGTCGTCGAGCGTGCCGGTGCCGTCGGCGGTGACCTCCCACTGCCGCTCGAGTGCCCGGTACACACCGGCGCGGGTGGTGCTGTAGTCGGCCTCGCATTCGGCCAGGGTGATCTGGATGTGTTCGTTGTCCTTCCAGGCGACGCCGCTCATCCGCCACGGCGAGCCCTTCAGCATGTCGACCCGTTCCATGGTGAGGCCGCGGACGTAGTCCAGCGCCGCCCTCGCCACGCCGAGCGGGACGCCGCACATGCTGCGCTGGATCACGTCCGGCTGCACCAGCGGTCCATTGGGGACCTTCGGGTTGTCGAACGTCAGCGAGTGGTTCTCCGGGACGAACACGTCCGTGAGCGTGTAGTCGCTGCTGCCGGAACCGCACAGGCCGAGGGTGTGCCAGTTGTCGAGGGACTCGATCTGGTCGCCGGGCACCATGAACAGGCGCGACTCGTGCGGGTTGCTGCCGTCCGGGCTGGCGTAGGGCTCGCCGTTCTCGAACACCATGGCGCCGGAGGCCACCCAGTCGGCGTGGGTCGAGCCGCTGCCGAAGCTCCACCGGCCGTTGAGCCGGTAACCGCCGGGGACCCGGTCCGCGTGTCCCGTCACCGGGAGCACCCCCGCGGAGTGCATGTCGATGCTGGTGAACATCCGGCGGGCCTCGTCCTGGTCGAGGAAGTTGGCGTGCAGCCCGATGTCCGAGCCGAGTTTGGCGCACCAGCCGGTGGACGCGTCGCCGTAGGAAAGCGCTTCGATCACCTCGGTCTGCTCCATCGAGGTCATCTCGGGGCCGCCCCAGTCCCGGCTGAACCCGATCCGGAAGACGCCGGAGTCGCGCAGCAACTGGACGACGTCGTCGGGCAGGCTCCGGTTCTGCTCGATCTCTGCCGCCCGCTCCCGCAGGATCGGCGCGAGCGCCTTCGCGTTCGCGAGGATCTGCGCGCCGGTCAGCGGCGCGTCGGTGCGGACGGGTTCGGTCATGGTCATGCGGAAACTCCCTCTTGTTCGTCGACGTCGAGCAGCCCGGCAGGCATCTCGAACGCGGTACCGGGTTCGGGTGGGTCCACCGGATCGGCGTCGATCCGCACCAGGGCGGCGGCCGCGTCCAGCCGCCTGCCACAGGTCTCACGGTCGGCGGCTTCGCACACCACGAACGAATGGCGGGCGATGTAGCCGCCGGGCGGCAGCCGCAGGGTGGTGCCCGGGCCGACCATCGGTGACGCGACGACCAGGCCCGGTGCTTCGGCGGGGACGGCGACCTCGTGCACCAGGCAGTCGTGGTCCGGGTAGCCGAACCGGATCCCGGCGACCGCGTGCCGGGACGGGGCGATGACCGGCCGCCGCCCGGTCGCGACGGAGAACAGGATCTCGCCAGGGTCGAGACCGGTGGCCGTCCTGCCGAGGAAGGGAATGAGGTCGCCGCCGAGGCGGCCGTTGATCTCGATGATCAGCGGACCGCGATCGGTCAGCCGGACCTCGGAATGGGTGATGCCGTCCTCGACGCCGAGCGCGCGGTGCGCCCGCGCCAGGACGTCCATCAGCCCGGCGTCGCGCAGCAACGGGTCGCCGGCGTCGACGACGTGCCCGACCTCCTCGAAGTACGGCTGGTCGCCGGTTTCCTTGCGGGCCACGAACATCGGCAGGTACTCGCCCTTGTACAGGGCGGCGTCGACGCTGATCTCGGGCCCGGAGACGTAGCCCTCCACGATCGCGCCGCCGCCGTAACGGCTCTGGTCGACCGTGGCCGCGCCCATGGCGACACCGAACGCCGCGTCCACTTCGGACTCGTCGGCGGCGAACACCACGCCGATGCTCGCGCCCATCGCCCTCGGCTTGAGCACCACCGGGTAACCGATCCGGGCGGCCGCGGCACGGGCCTCGTCGAGACCGGTGGTCAAGGCGTAGCCCGGTTGCGGCAGCCCTTCGGCGGTCAGCACGGTGCGGGTGCGGTTCTTGTCGCGGCAACCGCGGACACCGTCCACGCCGAGGCCGGGGACCCCGAGTTCGGCGGCGAGCTCACCCGCGGCCAGTACGACCGGTTCGTCCCAGCACATCAGGCCGACGATCCGGTGCCGCGCGGCGACGTCCCTGGCGGAGGCGAGCATTTCGTCCGCGTCGAACACGTCGGTGTGGACGATCTCGTCGAAATAGGCGTGCTGCCAGGTGGGTTTGAGATTGTTCAGCAGCACCAGCCCGATCCCGGCCGCGCGGGCGCAGCGGTGGATCGACGAGACCAGGTATTCGCGATACAGCTTCAGTCCGCTTCCGATGACCAGCAGGACACCGTTGGATTCGTTCATGGTCGCTCTCCCACGACTTCGGGCTGTTTCACCACGGGGGGCTGTTTGAGGCCGTAGATGTGCATCGATCCGGCGATGACGGACAACACCGCGCAGAATCCCCAGAACCCAGGGCCGCCGAACGTGGTCCAGAGGTAGAGCCCCAGCATCGGGCCGATCGTCGCGGCCACGCCCGCCAGCGTTTCCTTCGTCGCGATGTAGCGGCTTCGCAGCTCCACCGGGAAAGTGGCCGGATGGGAGGCCGTGCTCGGTCCGTGGATCATCATCCCGGAGACCGCCATCAAGGCACCGGCGATCACGAAGAACGGCTGTTCCGCCATCAGCCCGTAGAGGGTGAATCCCAGCGCGCTGACCAGATTGCCGAACAACCCGGCGAGATACTTCGGGATCCGGACGATGTACGTGGTGATCTTCAGCTCGCAGGTGATCAGCACGACCGAGGAGATCACCAGCACCGTGCTGTACAGCCCCACCGGATAACCGGCGTCGACGATGTTCAACGGCAGCACCGCGAACGATCCGGCGTAGATCATCATGCCGAACATGCCCGCCACCAGGTAACACAGGAAACGGGTGTCCCGGATCAGCGTCCCGTAGACCTCACGGGCGCTCAGTGCGGGCACGGACTCTTCGTCGGACTCGGTCCCGTGTGTGGACGCGCTTCGCTTGGGCAGCAACACGAACGCCAGCAGTGCCCACAGCGCCGCTGTCGCCCCGTCCAGCCAGAAGAGCAGGTCCCAGTTCACCTGGATGACCACGGCGGCGATCAGCGGCGCCACGGCGGCCCCGATGTTGAGCGCGATGCGCATCATCGAGAAAGCCATGACACGGTGCTCTTCCGGCATGTACTCGGCCAGCAGCACCGCCGCCGCCGGCCGGTACGCCTGGATCGACAGCCCGGACAGCGCGACCGCCGCGAGCAGTGCCGCGGGTGTTCCCCGGACCAACGGGATCGACGCGACGAGCGGCGCCGCGCACGTCATCACCGTGACGATCGTCGCCCGGCCACCGAATCGGTGGGTCAGCTCACCGCCGAGCATGCCGCCGAAGATCGCGCCCACGCTGTACGCGGCGAGGCAGACCCCGGCGAAACCGATCGAGGTGCCCCGAAACGTCAGGTAAAGGATCAGGAAGGTCTGGACGAAGGCGCCCAGCTGGTTGATCAGGACGCCGCCGAGCAGGTATCTGACCGGGGCGGGGGTCGCCCGCAACACCGCGAAGACCCCGGCTCTCGTGGCCTCGGTCATGCCGTCACGTCCGTCGTCGCCCGGTTCGGCTGTCCGGCGCTGTCGTTTGCTCGCTCGGTCACACATCCTCCATGGTCGGATCCCCGCGGTGGTTCGACGAGACACACCGGCGCGGGTCCAGTCCCTTGGGAGACAAGGAATGTTGCCGACATGGCCGACCGGTGGCCCCACGCTAGATCCGGACCTTTCCCGGGAGGTAGGGGAAGTGTTCCCGACGGCTGGGGAATCTGGCTCCGGTCCACGCTCGACCGTCACCTACGCGACTTTCACGGACAAGCCGCCTGGCTTGTCCACAAGGGACATTGGTTTCGGCTGGAGTACCCGTTTTGGGCACTTTTCGCGGCTTTACGGAGGGCGTGTGAGTGATGAAGAGGTAAGGCGAAGGTGGCAAGCTCGTGGTCTCGGCGGGGATGTTCCCAATGTCGCATTCGTGTCGCTGAGCGTCTCGAATGCGACATTGGGAACAAGGGGCGGGGCTGCGAAAGCCACTTTCGCAGCGTTGAAGGT
>NZ_JBHXJK010000141.1:14862-20755 GCF_042723255.1 Amycolatopsis thailandensis | reverse complement strand
CCGATCTGGCGACGGGGTGAACGTCCCTTTCGCCTGGGTCGTCACCGTCGAGCGCCGGTCCGTGAAGGCCTCCTTGAGGGACCCAGAGTCCCTCAAGGAGGCCTTCACGGACTTGCCATCCGACAGGACACCATTGCCCTGCCCCTCAAGAGAACGACCCGAAACACTCAAGATCCGCCGCTGGGCCTAGCCGTCTATCCGGTACTCCTCGCCGTCCTTCCGCCGGTCCTTCTCATACGGGGCGAGGGAGTTCGGATCTTCGGGCTTCCGCGGTTCGAGGCCCCGCCGGTCGGTGCCCTGTGCCTCCTTGCCCGGGTCTTCCCGTTCCGTGGTCTCGGGATTGGGGTCGATCTTGCCCCGGTTCCTGGCGATCCCCTCGTCCTTCCAGTCCTTGAGGAGTTCCTGGAGGATCGCCTTCTTTTCGGCGTCGGTGTTCGCGTAGGCCTCGGCGGCCTTCATGACCTGTTCGCCGGCCAGCAGGAACCGCGCGCAGGCGGTCCTCATGAACTGTTCGAGGGCGTCGCGGATCTCCAGCGTCGTGTCGTCCCCCGTGCACGTCGCCCAGTCACGGCCGGAGAGGTGCCGGTCGGCCGCGTCCGCCGTCATGAGCGTCCGCAGTTGCCCCGAATAGGACTCGGCCGCGTCGAAACAGGCTTTCGCGATGTCCATGACGAACTTGAGATCGACCTCGAACCTTCGTTTGTCGGGCCTGCCCGTCGCGGAGTTCGCGGTGAGGTCGTAGAGCTCCAGGTTGAAGCTGTGCACCTCGGCGATCGCCCGCTGCAACCGGGTCACGTCCGCGGTGAAGTCCTCTTCGAGGGTGTCCAGCGCGACATGCTGCTCGTGGAGCGAGGTGTCCAGCCCCTGCAAGATCTCCTGGAGACTCATGGCGTTGCGTGTCTCGGTCATCTCCTGGGCGATGCCGCCGAGGTAGCCGAGCAGACCGAGCGCGGTGCCGATCGGCGACATGACCTTGCCGACCTCTTTCGAAAGGCTCGTCACCACCCCGAGGGTCGATCGCACGCGGTCGAGGGTGTCCATCTTGTCGCCCAGCTCGAAGGTCTTGACGGTGATCTTCTCGTCGAGTTTCGGGGTGGCCCAGTTCAGGCAGCGGATGATGTTGCGGCGGGTGGCCTCGATCGTCGTGGCACGGGTGGAGTACAGGGTCGCCAGGCTGGCGAGCACGAGGGACTGGTTCTGCAGGGTCGGCGCCACGGAGGCGAAGAACCCGGCTTTGAAGGTCGCGGCGGCCAGCCCGGTCCATCCGGTGAACCACAGCTGTTCCTCGCCGGTCCGGCCCGCCAGGTACTGGACGTTGTCGACGACCTCGCGTTTCCCGAGCAGGGCGGTCACGTTCTCTTTCGTGTCCTTGAAGCCCAGGTTGCCCGCGATCTTGAGGTAGGTGTCGTGGGCGGCCTCGAGCTTCGCGAGGTCGGGCCCCTCCAGTTGCGGGACGAACTTCGCGACTTCCTGCCGCCGGTTCCAGGCCAGCCGCTCGATCTGCGCCAGGTTCCGTTCGACATGGCACTCGATGTCGTTCCCGGTCTGCGGGTTGTGACCGTCGCAGTGGACGTCCTTGTAGTGGCCGTTCATACCGTCTTCGACCCACGTGAGGTATCCGCAGAAATCCTCGGAGCCCGACAGGTGTCCGTACGCCTCGGGAGGCCACTGCCAGGCCCAGGACTCCGCCGAGCACGGAACGGTGGGCGAAAGGTGCGTCATGGCGTCGACGGCGTCTTCCATCCAGCGCCTGGTGAGCGCCTTGTGGAAGTCGTTCAATGCTTCTTCCAGCATCCGCTTGTACTCGCTGAGGCTGAGGTACTTGCCGGCCATGGAGGCCCCCGCTTCCCACTCCCTGTGACAAAGTCAGGGGAAGTGTAACGGCATCGCCGGGTTCGCGCGCCCGAAAAGCGAAAGGCCCGGACATCCCCATGTCCGGGCCTTTCGTCCATCCCCCTGCCCCCTTGGGCGGACGCCGCGTCCCCTGCGCGCGGCGTCCGCCCCGATCAGGATTCGCCCGGCTGCTCCGGAGTCAGGAGCCACGCGGCGGCGTAGAGCGGGATCGCGAAGCCGGCGGTGAAGAACACGCCCGCCACGAGGGCGATGCGCAGGATCGCGGCGTCGACGCCGAGGTAGGCGGCCCAGCCGCCGGCGACGCCCGCGAGCATCTTGTCGGTCCGGCTGCGGTAGAGCTTCTTGGTGGCCTGAGGGGTGTACACGCTGTTCGTCATGGATCCATGTTCGCCCGGGACCGACCCCCGGCACATCGGGGAACGGCCCTGGGACGACCCTGGAATCCGACCCTGAGAGACCGAAAACCGGATGCCCGGCGAGTGTCTTCGGCGGTATGACTTCTCGGGTGAAACACGACAGCCCCGAATTCGCCGCCATCGCCGAGCAGGGCACGATCCTGCGCTGCCAGGTCGGGTCCGGGCTGCACGGCACCGCCGTGCTGGGCCAGGACGACCGGGACGAGCTCGGCATCTGCGTCGAGCCGCCCAGTCACGTGATCGGCCTGAAGCGGTTCGAGCAGTACATCTTCCGCACGCAGCCCGAAGGTGTACGGTCTGGTCCTGGCGACCTCGACCTGACCGTCTACTCACTGCGCAAGTGGCTGCGCCTCGCGCTCAACGGGAACCCGACCGTCCTGCTGCCGTTGTTCGTGCCGGAGAGCGAGATCGTCGCGATCGACGAGCTCGGCGCCGAACTGCGCGAGAACGCGCACCGGATCGTCTCGCGCGTCGCGGGTCTGCGGTTCCTCGGCTACTCGCGCGCCCAGCGGGAGCGGATGCTGGGGCTGCGGGGCAAGGCGGGCAGGCCGGAGCTGATCGAGAAGTACGGCTTCGACACGAAGTTCGCCATGCACATGGTGCGCCTCGGCGTGCAGGGTGTGGAGCTGCTGGAGACCGGGCGGATCACGCTGCCGGTCCCCGAGCCGTGGCTGGGCTGGCTCCGCGATCTGAGGCAGGGCAAGAAGTCCCGCGAGGAAGCACTGGAAGCGGCCGAGTCTCTCGAGCGCCGTCTCGACGAACTGGTGCGCGGGGCGTCGCCGCTGCCGGAGGTGCCGGACACCGGCTGGGTCGACGCTTGGCTCGTGCAGGCCTACCTCAGGGCGTGGAAGATGCCTTGATGACGATCAAGGCGAAAGCGCTCACGTTCGGAGTCGCGGTGCTGACCGTGCTGGGAATCGGCACGGCCAGTGCCGCGCCCGAAGATCAGGGCGCGCGGAGCAGGCTCGACGTCGTCCAGGCGCGCGGCGAGATCCGCGTGTGCTCGACGGGGGACTATCGCCCGTTCACCCATCGCGACGCCGACGGCGCGTGGAGCGGGATCGACATCGATCTCGCCGGCGACCTGGCCCGGCGGCTCGGCGTCCGGCTCCAGCTAGTCCAGACCACCTGGAAGGCGATCGCCGACGACGTCGGGCGGAAATGCGACCTCGCCATGGGCGGTGTGTCGGTGACCCTGGACCGGGCGAAGAAGGGCTTCTACACCGTCCCTTACCTCCGTGACGGCAAGACGCCGATCACGTTGTGCGAGAACGAAAATCGGTTCCGGACCCTGGAGCAGATCGATCGGCCCGGCGTCCGGGCGATCGTGAATCCGGGTGGTACCAACGAACAGTTCGCGGACGCCAACCTCAAGCAGGCGAGGATCGTGCGGCATCCGGACAACAACACGATCTTCGCCGAGATCATGGCGGGCCGTGCCGACCTGATGATCACCGACGCGACCGAAACCCGTTGGCAGGCAAAGCAAAACCCGCGCCTGTGCGCGGTGCATCCCGATGAGCCGTTCACCTTTTCGGAGAAGGCGTACCTGCTGCCGCGCGACGTCGTGTTCAAGGAATGGACCGATCAGTGGTTGCACCTCGCGCTGAACGACGGTACTTACGCGCGCATCGCGAAGCCGTGGCTCGGCTGAAATCGGTTTGAACCACTTTCGTTATCCGGCCGTATTCCTGGATGTGGGTGAGGAGGAATCAGACCGGAGGAACACGGATGATGAACAGCGCCGGGAAACACCGCAAGCGGGCGACGATCGGCATCGCGTCCGTCCTCGGGGTGGCCGCGATCGCCGCGGCGATGTTCGCGATCAGCACTCCGGACGGGCAGGCCGCGGAAAGCTGCCAGGGGCTCGACACCGCCCTTCGGAACAACCTCAACTTCATCGCGGGCCAGCAAGCGAAGCCGGACGCTCTTTCCGAAGCGCGGATCGGGAACCGGCAGGCCGTCGTCGACCTCATCCAGCAGCGCCGCCAGACCGCGGGCTGCACCGAAGACGTGCGGGCGGACGGCGGGAAGCAGGAGCGGAACCAGGCCGCCGACGAGGCGGAGAAGGCCGCCGAAAAGGACGCCGGGATGAACGACGCCATGGCGGGTGAGGACGAGGCGGCGATGCGGGAGGACGCGGCGGCCGGGCAGAAGGACGCCGCCGGGAGTGGCGAGGTCGTCTGCCAGGGCTCCACCGTGACGCTGTCCGGAGAGGGCGGCGCGCCGGCCGCGTCGAGCGGCGAGTTTCCCGAAGGCACCAAGCTGAAGGTGACGAACCTGGACAACGACAAGTCCACGACCGTCGAGGTCACCGGCACTTCCGGCAGTTGCGCGCTGCTGAACAACGCGGCCTTCGAACAGGTCCGCGAACCGGGGAAGTTCCTGATCCGCCGGGCCACCATCGAGCGGGTCGGCTGAGGCACCCGCATCGGATCGGGGAAGGCGCGGACAGATCCGGTGCGGCGGCGGCACGAGTCCTCCCGGTCCCCCCTCGGCCGGGAGGACTCGTGGTCGTTTGTATCTCGCTTGTACGCCCTTTCGGGACGCTTTCTCGCGAAACGCCGAGAAAGGACAAACCGATGAGACTCAGACGAGTGGTCACCGCGGCCGCCACCGCCCTGCTGGGCATGGCCGGACTCGCGATCACCGCGACGTCGGCCGAAGCCGCCGTCGGGCCCCGTCCCAACTTCCAGCTGCCCTTCCCCTGCAACCAGGTGTGGAACGGCGACAACGACAACTCCAGCGCGCACAAGGCGTACGAAATCGACTTCAACCGCGGCAGCTCCGCGGGGGCGGACCTGGGCGACACCGTCGTCGCGGCGGCCGCGGGCAAGGTCGTCATCTCGGCCCACCAGGGGTCGGACAACGGGTTCGGCAACCTGGTGAAGATCGACCACGGTGGGGGATGGTCGACCTACTACGCGCACCTGAAGGTCCGCTCGGTCGGGCTCAACGCGCAGGTCGCGCAGGGGCAGAAGATCGGCGAAGTCGGCAACACCTCCAAGCCGGGCAACAACATCAGCCCGCACCTGCACTACGAGGTCCGCACCAACGACTCCTCGTGGCCGAGCAACATCAAGCCCGCGTACTTCAACGGCGTGAAGTTCGGCTACCCCAACGCCAACGTGACCTCCAAGAACACCTGCAGCGGCAACGGGAACCCCAACCCGTACGACGCCGTCGAGGTGTGCGGCGACGGCTACAAGGTGATCGACTCGCAGGCGCTCGGCAGCGCCGCGACCACGTACCTGCTGTACAACAGCACGAACAAGAACAACTGCGTCACCACCATCAAGGCCACCTCGGTCGGCACGGCCAGCGCGGTTTCGGCCTTCCTCGAAGTGGAAGGCGCGGCCAGGAAGTCCGACTCCGGCAGCTTCGAGTACTACGCGGGTCCGGTGAGCGCGGCCGCCGGCGCGAAGTGCGTCAGGTGGGGCGGCTCGGCGGGCTCGTCCAGCTACGAATCCCCGCTGGAACACTGCGGCTGATCCTGTCCCCAGCGCGTGTCATGAGGGGTCCCCTTAGGACAAAAAGTGTCCTAATGGGGGCGCGCAAGAAATCGGGGGGGGGGGGCGGTGGGGGGTGTAGGGAGACGACCAAGCGCCCCGGCCGGCGGGTGC
>NZ_JBHXJK010000141.1:0-14852 GCF_042723255.1 Amycolatopsis thailandensis | reverse complement strand
CGAGGTGGTTCTGGGGGGGGGGCGGCGGGGCACCGACAACATAACAACCCCCCCTCAAACCAGGGGGCTTTCCCTGACCCCCGCGGGTCCTTTGTGGGGTCCCCTTAGGACAAAAAGTGTCCTAAGGGGACCCCTCATGACATCCGGAGGTGGGCGCGGACGCGGGTGAAGCGAGACTCCCAAGCCGCGCGGACGTCCGGAGCGGCGGCGTGAGCGGTGAACAGGTCGGGTGCGGGAGCCTGAAGCGGCACCGGCAGGCGTCCATCCACAGGGGACAGTGAATCGGCGCAGACGTCCGCCGTCAGCAAGGACATCGTGCCCAGTCCGCAGGCGAAGTCCAAAGTGGGCAGTGCGCCCGCGAGCGCCAGTCCGGCGGCGAGCCCGACGCTCGTCTCGACGGCGGAGGACACCACGCACGGCAGACCGCAGGCTTCGGCGACCTCCAGCGCGCGCCGGACCCCGCCCAGCGGCGCGACCTTCAGCACGGCGATGTCGGCCGCTCCGGCCACGGCCACCTTGAGCGGGTCCTCGGCCCGGCGGATCGATTCGTCCGCGGCGATCCGGACGCCGACCCGGCGCCGGACGTCGGCCAGTTCTTCGATCGACGGGCACGGCTGCTCGGCGTATTCGAGCCCGCCCGCCGCGCGGTCCAGTTCGCCGATGGCCTTGACCGCGGTGTCGACGTCCCAGGCCATGTTCGCGTCGACGCGGACCGCGCCGCCGGGGCCCAGCGCCGCCCGCACCGCCTCCACCCGCGCGCAGTCCTCGGCGAGGCTCACCCGGGGGTCGGCGACCTTGACCTTCGCCGTGCGGCAGCCCGACGCGGACACGAGTTCGTACGCCTTCTCCGGGGACACCACCGGGACGGTCGCGTTCACCTCGACGCTCTCCCGCACCGGCGACGGCCACCCGCGTTCGCTCGCCTCCAGCGCGGACGCGAGCCACGGCGCGCTTTCGGCGTCCGAGTAGTCGGAGAACGGGCAGAATTCGCCCCAGCCGGCTTCGCCGCGCACCAGCAGTCCTTCACGGACCGTGATGCCGCGGAAGCGCGTGCGCAAGGGGATCGAGTAGACGTCCATCGACACCGATCATGCCACCGGTGGAATCACGTGCCGTTTCCTCCGATTCCGGACAGAATGAGCGGCGTGGCGCTCGACTTTCGCGTGCTGGGACCCACCGAGGTCACGGCGGACGGGTTGCCGGTGCCCTTGGGCGGCAGCAGGCCGCTCATCGTGCTGGCGGGCTTGTTGCTGCGCGCGAACAAGGTCGTGTCGGTCGAGGAGCTGGGCCGCTGGCTGTGGCCGGACGACCAGCGGCGGTCCAAAGGCGCCCTGCAGACCTACATCCTGCGGGTCCGCCGGGCGCTCGGCGACGAGGTCGCCCTCCGTACCGAACGCGGCGGCTACCTGCTCGAACTCGACGAGAGCCTGCTCGACCTGGCCCGTTTCCGCGCGCTCGCCGCGGCGGGAGCGCAGGCCGCGGCGGACGGCGACCCGCGTCAGGCGGCCGATCGGTTCGCCGCCGCGCTGTCCGAATGGCGAGGCCCGGCGCTGCAGAACGTCCACTCCGAAGCGCTGCTTCGGGACGAAGCCGACCAGCTGAGCGAGGAGCGACTACGCGTGCGCGAGCAGTGGGCGGACGCGCTCATCGCCCTCGGCGACCACGCCACCGTCATCCCCCAGCTGACCAGGCTGTGCCGGGAGAACCCGCTGCGAGAGCGCCTGCACGAGCAGCTCATGCTCGCGCTCTACCGCTCCGGCAGACAGGCCGAGGCGTTGGCCGTCTACCGCCGGATCGGCGCTGTGCTGGCCGAGGAACTCGGCCTGGACCCGGGCGCGTCGCTCCAGCGGGCGCACCAGGCGATCCTGACCGGCGAAGAGTCCGTCGAGACCACATTGGACTCCGAGCTGACGCGGTACCGGCTCGGCACCGAACCGCTGATTCCGCGTCAGCTTCCCGCGGACCTCCGGGTGTTCTCCGGCCGCCAGCGCGATCTCAAGGCTCTGCACGGACTCGTCCCGGAAGCGCTGGACACCGAACGGTCGACGTCCATCGCGTCGATCGAGGGCATGGGCGGCATCGGCAAGACGACCCTCGCCGTCCATTTCGCGCACGAGGTCGGCGAACGCTTCCCCGGCGGGCAGGTGTACCTCAACCTGCGCGGATACGGTCCGGGAGAGCCCGTCGAAACCGCGACCGCGCTCGAGACCATGCTCGTTTCCGTCGGCGTCCCCGCCGATCGGATCCCCGCCGACGTCGACGGGCGCGCGGCCACCTGGCGCAGTCACAGCGCCGGCCGCCGGATGCTGATCCTGCTCGACAACGCCGCGAGCACCGAGCAGATCCGGCCGCTGCTGCCCGGCCCGGGTTGCCTGGTGCTGGTGACCAGCCGCTGGCAGTTGCAGGCGCTCGTGGCGACCCACGGTGCGCGGCGGGTGGCGCTGGAGGAACTGCCGGAAGAGGACGCGATCGCGCTCGTCGCTTCGACGATCGGGCTGGACAGGGTCACCGAGGATCCCGAGGCCACCGAACGGTTCGTCCGGTACTGCGGCGGGCTGCCGCTGGCCATCCGGATCCTCGCGGTGCGGGCGGCGCAGTTCCCGGATCTCCCGCTGCGGGAGTTCGTCCGGTTGCTGGAAGCCGAACAGGACAGGCTGGATTCGTTCGACCTCGCCGACGGCGACGAGACGAACATCCGGGCCGTCTTCTCGTACTCGTACCGGGCGCTCGACGAACGGGCCGCGCGGATGCTGCGGCTGCTCGGCCTGCCCACCGGTGGCGACTTCAGCGTGCCCGCCGCCGCGGCGGTGGCGGGGGTCGACATCGCCGAAGCACACGCGGACCTGGCGAAGTTGGCCTCCGCGCACCTGATCGCGCGGTCCAGACCAGGCCGGTACCAGTTCCACGACCTCATCCGCGCGTACGCGGCCGAGCTTTCGGCGAAGGTCGACGGGCCCGAGGCACGGTCGGGGGTGCTGGACAGGCTGCTCCACGCGTCGCTGGCCTCCGCGCTGAACGCGTCGAGGCTCCTGCGTTCGGACCGGCACTACCGGCTCGTCGAGCCCGAGCGGTTCGACGGCGCGGGGCTGAAGTTCGGGCACTACGAACAGGCGCTGGACTGGTTCGACGAGGAGGCGGGGAACCTCATCGCCGCGGTGAACATCGCCTACCGGGAGCGGCGGCACCGGGAGTGCTGGCAGCTGGCGTGGCTGCTCCAGTCGTACTTCATCGTGCGGGCCCGGCTGGAGGATTGGCGTTCGGTGTTCGGCGTGGCGCTCCGCGCGGCCCGCGACCTGGGAGACCGCTCGGGCGAGGCCGCCATCCTCAGCGGGCTCGGCGTGGCCTGCGGCGTCGCCCGCCAGTACGAGGACAGCATCGTCTACCTCAAGCAGGTCGTCGAACTGCAACGACAGGTCGGGGACCGGCAAGGGGAGGCGCGGGCGCTCTACAACCTCACGCTGGCCAGCCAGGATCCCGACACCGGATGGGAATACGGGACGCGCGCGTTGCGGCTCATCCGGGAGTCCAACGTCGGCGCGGGCATGGAGGCCAGCGCGCTGCAGGCCCTCGGTGACATCTGTACCCAAGCCGGCCGCTTCGAGCAGGCGCTGGACTTCGCCGACCAGGCCCTGGCGCTGGAGGCGCACGCGCTCCCCGACGAAGCCCGTTTCACCTTGCACACCAAGGGGACCGCGCTGGTCGGGCTCGGCCGCCACGACGAGGGCATCGCCTGTATGAAGCGGGCCGTCGAGATGTTCTTCGCCCACGGCGAGCTCTACGAGGCGGCCGACGTGCTGGCCCAGCTCGGCGGAATCCATCTGCGGTTCGGCGATCCCTCGTCGGCGCGGGACTGCTGGCTGCGTTCGGTGCGGGTGCTGACCGAGCTCGCGCATCCGGACGCCGAGGACGTCCGCACGAAGCTCGCGTCGCTCGTCGGCGAAACGGTCAAGCCGAACAGGCTTGAGTGAGGCACGGGCGCCCGGCGTGCCGACCCCCAGTCGCAGCACGCGAGTACGCCCGTGACCTCGCGCGCTACTTAACAGGACACCGCTCACTGTGCGCTGACTGTGCAGCTCGCGCGGTTCACGCCAGGAGTTTCGCGAGGGCGATCGCGTTCTTCGGGGCCTCGACTTCGACGTCGTTGTCGAAGTAGACGTACGTGTCGCGACGCCAGCCTTCGATCTTGCGAGCCCACTGCTTGAGTGCCTTTTCGCCGTAGCCGCTGACGTACAGCTCCTCGGCGCCGTGCAGGCGGACGTACGCGAAGTCCTCGCTCGTCATCTCGTCGACGAACGGGAACTTCCCGGCGGTGTCGGCGACCACGAGCGCGATGCCGTGCTTCCGGAACAGTTCGAGGCTTTCGCGTTCGGCGAAGCTCGGATGCCGGACTTCGACGGCGTGCCGGAGCTTCCGGCGAGGCTTCGCGTCGGTGTGCGGTTCGGCCTTCAGCTTGTCGTCGTGCCCACCCGCGAGCTTGGCGGCGGCGTGACTGGTGCGCGGGAGGAGCTCGAAGAACGCCTCGACGCGCTCTGCGTCGAACGCCAGCCGCGGCGGCAGTTGCCAAAGGATCGGCCCCAGTTTCCGGCCGAGCGCCAGCACCCCGGAGGCGAAGAAGTTCGCCAGCGGCGTCTCGACGTCGCGCAGTCGCTTCTGATGCGTGATGAAGCGGCCGCCCTTGACGGCGAAGACGAAGTCATCCGGTGTCTCTTCGGCCCACGCCCGGTACCGCTCGGGCCGTTGCAGGGAGTAGAACGAGCCGTTGAGCTCGACCGAGTTCATCCGGCCCGCCAGGTATTCCAGCTCGCGCCGCTGCACCAGCCCGCGGGGATAGAAGTCCCCGCGCCAGGACGGGTAGCGCCAGCCCGAAGTGCCGATCCTCAGCTCCGCGACGTCGATCACCGCCTTCCGATGCCCTGATTCCCCCTCTCCTTCCGGCGCAAACGCCCACTCACGCCCACGAGAACCGCCACCGGCGGGTCTGGACCAGGCTGGCGGCGAACTCGCGCAGGTTGCCCGGCTGACCGGCGAACTCGGGCAGGCAGAACGAGCGGTGCTCGGCGGCGACGGTGAGCGCCCGGCCCTGGGTGCGCGGCGGCGCGGCCACCGACAACTCCATCGAGTCGAAGCCCAAAACCGTGAGCGTGGCACCGAAGCGGTCTTCCCAGCTGCGCAGGACGGCGGACAGCTCGTGGACCTGGTCGGTCGCCTTGATCATGCCCGTCCAGCCGAGGATCGCCGGGATGTCGGCGGGCCGCTCCGTCTGCACCAGCGCGAGCCGGTGCTGTCCGCGCGCGGCCAGGATCGACCCGGTGTTGCCCGCCTCGGCCAGCGGATCCGCGCGGCGCGCCGGACGACGCGCGAGGCCGGGGAACTTCGCGCCGAACGGGCGCAGGCAGGCGCCGTCGCAGCACGACGTGTCCCACCAGCGGGCCAGCACCTCGCCCGGGTCCACCGAGGCGATCCGGTGATCGGCGGGGGCGAGCCTGCCACGGTCGTCGATCCAGTCCTCGCCGTTGGCCGCGAACCGCTGGTCGTGCGGGATGAGCACCGGCCACAGCCCGGACCGGTCGAACTCGGCGACACAGCCGGTGTAGCGCTCCGGCCTGGCCAAAGGCAGGTCGGACACCCAGATCCGGCCGTGCCAGCGGCCGGGAGGCAAGGTCTGGACGGGCGGCGTACCCGGGCGGAACGGTGCGATCGTCATCGGCTTCCCCTCGAACTGGTGTTCGGTCAACTCTACCCGAACACTAGTTCGAAGCACCGACAGTTTTCGATACCCCGTTTGCGGGATCTCGTGGCCGTCGCCCCACTCGCCTCTGGTGTCACAGCGACCCCAGTGGCACCGTCCACAGTGGACGCTGTTCGACGTCGTGAAGGCTCGCTTCACGTAATTTTCGAGGGTTGCGATGTCTCCGATGTGGCATTGGGGGCGCTCGATGTCCCCAATGCCACATCGGAGACATCACGGTGTCGCTTCCGGGCAAGTGACGCGGCACGGTGGTCTGGCCGCGAACACCTCGCGACACCGAACCTGCGCGAGGGTGACGGCTCAGCGGGTGCCGGGATCGACGCGTTTAGTCCTCTGGATTCGGTACTTGCGCGCGCAAAGACCGCATTCAGAGGACTAAATGCGGTGGGTCACATCGGGCGCAGCAGGTCGTCCGCGTCCACGATCCGGTACGCGTAGCCCTGTTCGGCCAGGAACCGTTGCCGGTGCGCCGCGTACTCCGTGTCGACGGTGTCCCGCGAGACGACCGAGTAGAAGTGCGCCTGCCGTCCGTCGCCCTTGGGCCGCAACAGCCGTCCGAGCCGCTGAGCCTCCTCCTGCCGCGAGCCGAACGTCCCGGAGATCTGGATCGCGACCGAGGCCTCCGGCAGGTCGATCGAGAAGTTGGCGACCTTCGAAACGACGAGCGTCCTGATCTCGCCGCGCCGGAACGCGTCGAACAGTTCCTCGCGTTCCTTGTTCCGCGTCGCGCCCTGGATCACCGGCGCGTCCAGTTCGTCGCCGATCATCTCCAGCTGGTCGAGGTAGGCCCCGATGACCAGGGTCGGCTCGCCGGGATGCCGGTCCACCAGCGATTTGATCACCTTGGTCTTGGTGTCCGCGGTCGCCGCCAGTTTGTACCGCTCCTCGGCCTCGGCCGTCGCGTACGCGAGCCTTTCCGCGTCGGTCAGCGTCACCCGGACCTCGGTGCATTCCGCCGGCGCGATCCAGCCCTGCGCCTCGATGTCCCGCCACGGGACGTCGTACCGCTTCGGGCCGATCAGCGAGAACACGTCACCTTCGCGACCGTCCTCGCGCACGAGGGTCGCCGTCAGCCCCAGCCGCCGCCGCGATTGCAGGTCCGCGGTCATCCGGAACACCGGCGCGGGCAGCAGGTGGACCTCGTCGTAGACGACCAGGCCCCAGTCCCGCGAGTCGAACAGGTCCAGGTGCCTGTACTCGCCCTTGGTCTTGCGCGTGACCACCTGGTACGTCGCGATGGTGACCGGCCGGATCTCCTTCTTCTCCCCGGAGTACTCGCCGATCTCCTCTTCGGTGAGCGAGGTCCGCGCGATCAGCTCGCGCTTCCACTGCCGTCCGGCGACCGTGTTGGTCACCAGGATCAACGTCGTCGCCTTCGCGTGCGCCATGGCCGCCGCGCCGACGAGGGTCTTGCCCGCGCCACAGGGCAGCACGACGACGCCGGACCCGCCCGCCCAGAACGCCTCCGCGGCCTTGCGCTGGTAGTCGCGCAGCTCCCAGTCGTCCTCGGCGAGGTCGATCGGGTGTGCCTCGCCGTCGACGTAACCGGCGAGGTCTTCGGCGGGCCAGCCGACCTTCAGCAGCGCCTGCTTGAGCCGTCCGCGTTCGGACGGATGCACGATGACGGTGTCCTCGTCGATCCGCGCGCCCAGCATCGGGCTGATCTTCTTGTGTCGGAGGATCTCCTCCAGCACCGCGCGGTCGATGGTCGACATGACCAGGCCGTGCGCCGGGTGGTTGGCGATCTGGAGCCGGCCGAACCGGCCCATCGTGTCCACGATGTCGATGAGCAGCGGCTGGGGCACGGGGAACCGCGAGTACGTCGTCAGCGCGTCGACGACCTGTTCGGCGTCGTGGCCGGCGGCGCGGGCGTTCCACAACGCCAGCGGCGTGATCCGGTAGGTGTGGACGTGCTCGGGCGCGCGTTCCAGCTCGGCGAACGGCGCGATGGCGATCCGCGCGTCGTCGGCCTGGCTGTTGTCGACCTCGAGCAGGACGGTCTTGTCGGACTGGACGATCAGCGGGCCATCGGTCACATCCTCCTTTATACGTTCCGGCCACACCGGCTCCCGTCGCGGCACCGCTGGTGGAAGGATGTGCGGAAGGTGACTGGAGGGGACCTTGACGACTACACCGACCGGCGGGATGCCCGAGTACGACCCGTTCAACGCGCCCGCGCCGCTGCCCGCGATGGCGGACACCGGGATGCCGACGCCGTTCCCGAAGCCGCCGCGGATCAGCGTGCTGGCCAAGGTGTCCATCGTCTTCGGCGTCATCGCCGCGCTGGGCCTGGGGAGCCTGGTCGCCTGGGGGATCTCGCAGTCCGGCAAGTTCGCCAGGGTCGAGGCGGGCAAGTGCCTGTACCTGACCGACGAGGCGGGTGGCGGCCAGAGCTACACGACCACCAGCTGCTCGTCGAACCGGGCGACCTTCCGCATCGACGAGGTGCGCACCGGCTCGTCGGAATGCCGCGATTCGGACTACGTCCAGTTCGAGCTGTACGGGAGTTCGTCCAGCAAGAGGGCCGAGAAGACGCTCTGCCTCGCGCTGAACGTCGAGACCGGGGACTGTCTGCGCGACGTCGTGCACGAGACGCGGATCGCGAAGGTCCGCTGCACCGACATCAGCGCGGAGGCCCGGGCAGTGGTGACGCGGGGATCGTCGGAGAGCGCCTGTTCGTCGGACGACACCGCGCTGCACTACACGGGGCCGCCCGAGCGCACCGTGTGCCTGAGGCCGACCGGCGAAAACATTTAAGAGCGCGGCACCATCGCTTGGACGTCCAGCCGGGCGCCGAGCATGCCGGAGTTGTGCATCAGGTCGGCGACCCGCTGCAGCCGGATGCCGTTGAGGGACACCGGGTAACTCCCGAGCGAGATCAGTGACGCCGTGGTCCGGTCGATGTCGGAGAACGACGGCAGCGCGTCGCGGACGGTGACCGGGTCGGCGGCCCGCACCTGTGCTTCGCCGAGCACTTCCCGGAAGACCGCGAGCGTGCGGGCGTTGCCCTGGCCGAAGCCCCCGGTCGAAACGTAGGACGACATCGGGAAGTCCAGTGTCGCGCCGCGAGCGCCGTCGGCGAGGATGCTCGCCCCGAGTTCCTTCTCGGCCCTGGTGATGTACGGCTCGACCATCCACGCGGCGTCGACCTCGCCCGCCTGGAGCGCCTGCGGCATCCGGTCGAACGGGTGCTGCTTGAACTGGATCCGGTTCACGTCGACGCCCGCGGTGCCGAGGACCGACCTGGCCGCGAGCACACCGACGTCGTCGAGCATGTTCACCGCGATCTTCGGCGATTTCTTGAGCGTCGGCTCGGTGTATTCGGAGCCGGGGAGTGTGACGAGCGCCATGGTGTTGCGGCCGGCGGTGTAGGCCTCGCCCTGCAACTGCAGCGCCGTCCCGGCCGCGGCGGCGCGGAAGATGGAGACGTCGCTGGCGAACGCCAAGTCGATCTCGCCCGCGGAAAGCTTGCCGATCGCCTGGTCGGTGGGGACGTCGACGAGGGTGACGGAAAGGCCGGCGGCGGTGAACTTCCCCGCGGCGACGGCGACCCTCAAGGGCGCCGTGTCGATGGGGCTTCCGACACCGATGCGAAGTTCCGTCCGTTCGAGTGGCGCGTCGGTGCTTGCGTCACCACGGGAAAACACTCCGCAACCGGTCGTCGCCAGCAGAGCCGCTACCAGCGGAATCGCCAAGACGCGCATCTTCGTCACCGCTCACCTACCGAGAGAATGTGCTCCTCCTTCTGGATCGTATGGTCCGGGCCCCATACGATCGCGTGCGGGAGACGCCGGATTGCGCGGCTTTCGATCGTTCTCGAACCTTGTTACTCTACAGTAGGTTCGGGCTCTCGTCCCCGATATCAGCCATGGGAAAGGGTCCCGTGGTGGGAAAAGGAAACCAGGTGGCCCGTCGCGACAAGCGTCCCCGTGGGGGCGACGCGGCGGAACGGCACCCTCGCGTCGGTGGACGCTGGCGGCTGCGGAACTGGCACCTGCGTACCAAACTCTTCGTGGTGGTCCTGATTCCCGCGCTCGCGGTGGTCGCCCTCGTCGGGCTCCGGGTCGACTCGGATCTGCGGGATGCCCGGCAGCTGGCCGAATTCGCCACCCGTGGCCGGGTCGACAGCACCGTCGCCGAGGCCGTGCACCAGCTTCAGCGCGAACGGGACCTCACTGTCCGGTTCGTCGCGGGCGATCGCAAGGGCGACGTGTCCGAATTGATCGAACAGCGCAAGCGTGTCGACGAAGCCATCGGCACCTTCGACCGCACGCTCGGCGAAAGCAAGAGCAGGCTCGGCGACAAGGCCGCGACCAGTCTCCAGCTGACCAGCGACCGGCTGCGCGTGCTGACCGGACTGCGGTTTTCCGCGGAACACTCGGCTTTTCCCGCCGACGCGGTGCTGCGCTCCTACAGCGAACTGATCTCCGGCCTGCTCGACATCAGCGACTCGACCGCCGCCGACGTCTCCGACCCGGACCTGGGGAAGCTCCGTCTCGCGGGCAACGCGCTCGCGCGGGTCAAGGATCAGATGTCGGTCAAACGCGCGATCCTGGCGGCCGCGCTCGCCCAGGGCGGCCTCAACCGGGACCGGACCCGCGCGCTGCTCGGCGCGGAGGCCGAACTCGCCGCCGCCCGCAACGACTACCGCACCTTCGCGACTCCCGAACAGCAGCGGATGTACGACGACACGGTCATCGGCCTGATCGTCGACATCGGCAACGACATGGTGGAGTCGGCGCTCATCCGCGCCGAGAACGACCAGGGGCTCGGCGGCCTGGACGCGAACCAGTGGGACACCTCGGCCACCTACACGGTCAATCTGGCCCACCAGGTGCAGCAGGCGCTGCTCGTGCAGCTGCAAGAACGTACGGACACCCTTGCGGCGCAAGCGAGAACCTCCGCGATCTGGGACGGCGGCATCGTGCTCGGTGTCCTGGTGGTCGCGGGAGTGCTCTCCGTGATCATCGCGCGTTCGCTGCTGCGGCCGCTGCGGATCCTGCGCCGCAGCGCGCTCCAGGTCGCCGAGCACCAGCTTCCGGCGGCGGTCGAAGGCCTGCTCAGCGATCCCGAGCCGCAGCCGGAAAACCTGCGGCGAAGGCTGGCCGTCGCACCGGTCCCGGTGTTCAGCCGCGAGGAGCTCGGCCAGGTGGCGCGGGCGTTCGACGCGGTGCACGGCGAGGCCGTCCGGCTCGCCGGGGAACAGGCCATGTTGCGGGAGAACATCAACGCGATGTTCGTGAACCTGTCGCAGCGGAGCCAGGATCTCGTCGAGCGCCAGCTTTCCGTGCTGGACCGCATGGAGGCCGACGAACAGGATCCCGACACCCTCGCCGGGCTCTTCGAGCTCGACCACCTCGCGACGCGGATGCGGCGCAACAGCGAGAACCTGCTGGTGCTGTCGGGAACCGACGTCGTCCGCGAGGACGGCGGTTCCGTCGTCGCCGACGAGATCATCGGTGCCGCGCTGTCGGAGGTCGAGCACTACCAGCGCATCGAACTCGGTGCGGCGCCGCGGATCGCGGTGCGCGGCGAGGCGGTCAACGACCTCGTGCACGTGGTGTCCGAGTTGCTGGAGAACGCGACCCGCTATTCGGACCGGAGCACGATGGTCCAGGTCGAGGGGCACGAGACCGAACGCGGCGAATGGCAGATCGAGATCACCGACCACGGCGCCGGGATGCCGCAGGCGGAGATCGACCGGACCAACACGCGGCTGGCGAACCCGCCGGACGTCGACGTCGAGGTCTCCCGGCGGATGGGCCTGTTCGTGGTCGCGACGCTGGCCGTCCGGCACCGGATCGACGTCCGCCTGCGGTCCGCCGACGGCGGCGGGATCACCGCGGTGGTCGTCGTGCCCGCCGGGCTCATCGTCGAAGCGCCCCAAGCGGCCCCGATACCGGAACCCGCGCCCGTCGTCGTCGCGCCCGAGCCGGAGCCCGAACCGCCGCTGGAAGTTCCTCCGCCGGCCGAACCGGACGAGAGCGCCGACGAGTCTCGGTTCGCGCCCGTGCTGGACCCGGGGCCGCTGCGGCGCGCGCCCGTCGTCGAGCGGGAGACCCCGCCGGAGTGGCCTTCGTCGGACGACGACGCCGCCAACCATCTCGAACTGGACTCGCCGACCGAGCGGATGCCGAAGTACCAGAGCGTGCTTTCGCAGTGGTTCGACCACGGCGGCCCGCGTGAAGGACCCTCGCCCGCCGAGCCCGGCCCGCCCTCCTTGCCGTCGTTCGAACCGGTGAAGAGCGCCGTGCCCGAGGAGCCCGCGCAGGATCCGGACGAGCCGACCGAGCCGACGCTGAAGCCACTCGCGCCTCCGGAGCCGAAGGAAAAGGAACCGGAGCCCGCTTGGCCGACGTCCGCCGAGCTGGAACAGGAGGACGGGGCGGAGGAGACCTGGCCGGTGCTGCCCGCCGTCGTCCCCGAGGCCCGGTCGCAGGACGACAGGCCGGAGAAGCCGCTGGGGGAGAGGCCGATACTCTCACTTTCCCCCGAAGCGGTCCGCGAACGGATGACCAGCCTGCAAGGCGGATTCCGGCGCGGTCGCCACGCCAGGGGTGAAGACAACCCCTCGGCTTAGCGAATTGGAAGGTCCATGAGTTCGAAAACCGGCCTGCTGGAAGTGATCGCGCTGACCGCGGCGGACGCGGAGCGCGCACAGGAGGGCGGGGCCGATCGCCTCGAACTGGTCAGCGACATGGCCAGCGACGGTCTTTCGCCGTCGGTCGGGACGCTGCGCGAGGTGCTCGCCGCCACCGATCTCCCGGTGCGGGTCATGGTGCGCGACAACATGTCCTTCGCCGCGGGCGACCTCGACGGGCTGCGCGCGGACGCCGTGCGGCTGCTCGACGCCGGCGCGCGCGAGTTCGTCTTCGGTTTCCTGGACCTGGACAGCGAGATCGACGTCGACGCCTGCGAGACCTTGGTCAAGGAGCTCGACGGTCTGCCGTGGACGTTCCACCGGGCCATCGATCGCGCGCGGGACCCGTTGCGCGCCTACGACCAGCTGGCCGCGCTCGGCTGCGACACGGTGCTCGCGGCCGGGCATCCGCACGGCGTGGCGCACGGCCTTTCGGTCCTGCAGCGGCTCGCCCGGCGTGAAGACGGGCCCCAGCTGCTGGTCGGCGGTGGCCTGCGGGCGCAGCAGGTGCATCTGCTGCGGGCGGGCGGGGTGCGCGCCTTCCACGTGGGCAGCGCGGTCCGGCCCGGCGGCTGGGAGTCCGATGTGGACGTCGCCGCCGTCCGCGAATGGGCGGCCCTGGTCAAGTGAACACCGGGTCAGGTCCAGACCACACACGGTGATATGAGGTTGCATCTTCAACTATCGCCGTCCGACGAGATACCGTGTGCGCCATGGCTACCCGCACCGTACGTGACGCGACCAGGGAACTGCTGCGCGAACTGGGCCTGACCACGGTTTTCGGCAACCCCGGCACGACCGAGATCGCCTTCCTCACGGAATGGCCGGACGACTTCACCTACGTGCTCGCGCTCCACGAGGCGTCCGTCGTCGCGATGGCCGACGGGTACGCCCGCGCCTCGCGACGGCCGGCGCTGGTGAACCTGCACTCCGCGGGCGGCGTCGGCCACGCGCTCGGGCACGTCTTCACCGCCTACCGCAACAACGCCCCGCTGATCATCCTCGCCGGTCAGCAGACCAGGTCATTGCTGCCGGACGACCCGTTCCTCGGCGCGGTCGAGGCGACGAACTTCCCCAAGCCGTACGTGAAGTGGAGCTGTGAGCCCGCCAGGGCCGAGGACGTCCCGGCGGCGCTGGCACGGGCGTATCACATCGCGACGCAGGCGCCCATGGGTCCGGTATTCGTCTCGGTACCCGTGGACGACTGGGACGTCGAGACCTCGAAGCCGATCTTCTCCCGGCCGGCGATCCGCGGCTTCGCGCCCGATCCGTCCGCTGTGGACGAGCTGGTGTCCGCCTTGGACGCCGCCGAGCGCCCGGCGATCGTGGTCGGCCCCGGCATCGACGGCGAGGGCGCCGTGCCGGACGTCGTCGCACTGGCCGAGAAGGTGGGCGCCGGGGTCTGGGCGCCGCCGATGGGCGCGCGCTGCTCCTTCCCCGAGGACCACCCGCAGTTCTTCGGTTTCCTTCAGCCGGAACGGAAAATGCTCGCGAGCGCGCTGGTCGAGCACGACCTCGTGGTCGTCATCGGCGCCCCGGCGTTCACCTATCACGTGTACCGGGGCGAGTCGGAGACCGCGCTGCCGCCGCTGTTCCTGATCAGCGACGACGAGCAGATCCTCGCCAGGGCCGCCGAGGGCACCGGGATCCGGGCCACGCCGAAGCTCGCGATCCGCGCGCTGCTGGACCGCGTGGCGCCGCGGGAAGCGCCGAAAGCGCGCACCCGGCTGGAAAAGCCCGCCGCGACCACACCGATCACGCCAGGCTTCGCCTACGCCACGATCTCGGAAGTCCTGCCGGACGACGCGATCGTCGTCGAAGAGACACCCAGCCACCGCAACGAACTGCACGACCACCTGCCGATCAAGTCCACCGACACCGGCTTCCTCACCGTCGCCAGCGGCACCCTGGGCTACGGCCTCCCTGCCGCCGTCGGCGCCGCGCTGGCCCGCCCGGACCGCAAGGTCGTCGCCATCCTCGGCGACGGGTCGAGCATGTACTGCGTCCAGGCACTGTGGACGGCGGCGCAGCACAACCTGCCGGTGACCTTCGTGATCTTCGACAACTCGGAGTACGCCGCCGTGCGCATCCTCGGCGAGGCGGCCGGTGGCGAGAAGGTGCCGGGCGTCGACCTCGGCGGCATCGATTTCCCCGCGCTGGCGAAGAGTCTGGGCCTGGGGACGTCGGTCGTCGAGAGGGCCGAGGACCTCAAGCCGACGCTGGAAGCCGCGCTGCCGGACGAGCGGCCGCACCTGGTGCACGTCCGCATCGACGCGAACCCGCGCACGCTGTACTGACCGGTACGTCCCGCCTGAGCCCTCACACGCGTGCCATGAAAGGTCCTTTCCTTGCAAAATTTGCAAGGAAAGGACCTTTCATGGCGTTCGTCAGGAGTTCTCGCCAGGCGACCGTCCCTACCTCAGCAACAAGTCCGTGAAGGCCTCCTTGAGGGACCCTAGGTCC
>NZ_JBHXJK010000140.1:349-20951 GCF_042723255.1 Amycolatopsis thailandensis | reverse complement strand
CCTGCCTCGCCCCGCCGCCGCGCTTTCCTCTGCGAAGTACATGAAGGCCCCCTTCCTTGCGCCAGGCGCAAGGAAGGGGGCCTTCATGTACTTCGGGTGGTACCGCTCACGACGTCCGACACGCGTAATCTGCGGCCATGGCGAGAGTGGCGAAGCTGGTCTATTACCCGGTCAAGGGCTGCGCGGGGACGCCGGTCGAAACGGCCGACGTCACCCCGGCGGGCCTGCGGTTCGACCGGGCTTGGATGGTCGTGTCCCCGGAGGGCGAGTTCCGCAGTCAGCGGAAGCATCCGGTGATGGCCGCGATCGGGGCCGAGGTGACCGACGACGGCGCCCGCCTGCGGCTCACCGCGCCCGGCGTCGAAGACCTGCTGGTCGAGACCGTGCCGGACGGGCCGCGGCATCCCGCGGCGACGTTCACCTGGCAGGGCAAGGGCGTCCACCAGGGCGACGAGGCCGCCGAGTGGTTCTCCGACGTCCTGGGCCTGCCGTCGGTGTTCGTCGGGCTCGCGCCGGAGCACGAGCGCGTCACCAACGGCGAGATCCCCGGCACCGCGGCCTTCGCCGACGCGCACGCGATCCTGCTCACCTCCGAGTCCTCTTTGGACGGTCTGAACGAGCGCATCGCGTCGCGTGGCGCCGAGGCCGTGCCGATGGATCGTTTCCGGCCCAACATCGTCGTCGCGGGCTGGCCGGAACCGCATCGCGAGGACGACGTCCGCGCGCTCACCGCCGGCGGCCTGGACTTGGGGTACGCCAAGGTCTGCATCCGCTGCACGGTGCCGATGGTCGATCAGGAGACCGGCGAGAAGGCCGGTCCCGAGCCGATCCGGTCGCTCGCCGACTACCGGCGCGAACCCGAGGGCGGCGTCTCGTTCGGGATCAAGATGGCGGTCACCGGGCCGGGTCAGCTGGCCGTCGGCGACGAGGTGATCGTGCACTCCTGGGCGGGTCCCAGCCCGAGTACGTCGGCGGCCGAACCGCCGTTCACGGCGACCGCGAGCCGCCCCGCGGAATCGGTGTAGAGCACGTTCCAGCCCGGCGGTACGGTGCCGAAGGTGTCGCCGACCAGCGCTTTCACCAGGACGTGTTCGCTGCTGACCGAGACCGTGCCGGACAGCCCGGCCAGGTCGAGGTCGGCGGGGCTCGCGGCCAGCTGGACGTTGCCGAAGTGGTCGACGGTGAGCACTTCGGCGACCAGCTTTCCGGGGAACACCGCGACGAACGGATCCGGCAGGCGCACGAGGTCGTCGACACGCGGCCCGAATTCCGCGGGATCGACGCCGCGCGCGAGATGCGCCGCGGCGGGGGCGAAGATGTCGCGTCCGTGGAACGTCGAAGACGTCACCGGAAGGCGGTACTCCGGGGCCGCGAGTTCGTACGCCGCTATCACCCCGGTGAGTGTTTCGGCGGCGGGAATGAGGATGCCGTTGTCCGGGCCGACGAGGATTCCGCGTTCGGTCACCACCACGACACCGCGCCGCGACGTGCCGACGCCGGGGTCGACGACGGCGAGATGGATGCCCTCCGGCAGATACGGCACGGTCTGGGCGAGCACCTCGGCGCCGGTCCTGACCTGCTGCGGAGGGATCTCGTGGGTCACGTCGAGCACCCGGACGGACGGCGCGATCCGCGCGATCACCCCGTGGCAAGCGGCCACGAAACCGTCGCTCAGCCCGTAATCGGTCGTGAACGAAACGCAGTGGATCGGCATGATCAGCCATCATCCTTGATCGCTAGGGTGCAGCCGTGACGACGCTCGAATACCCGAAGATCGCCGCCGGCAAGGTCCGCGAGCTCTACGCCGTCGATGACGAGCATCTGCTGCTCGTCACTTCGGACAGGATCTCCGCCTACGACGTCATCTTCAACACCCCCATCCCGGACAAGGGGCGGGTGCTCACCGCGATGAGCGTGTTCTGGTTCTCCCTCCTCTCCGATGTCCTCCCCAACCACCTGGTCTCCCACGACGACGAACGCATCCCCACCGAGGTCCGCGGCCGCGCGCTTCTGGTGCGGCGCCTGGCGATGTTGCCGCTCGAAGCCGTCGCCCGCGGCTATCTCACCGGCACCGGATTGGCCGACTATCGCGCCACCGGCACGGTTTGCGGCGTCGAACTCCCGCCCGGCCTGACCGAGTCCTCCCGCCTCCCCGAACCGATCTTCACCCCCGCGACCAAGGCCGATCGCGGTTCGCACGACGAGAACATCGCGTTCGACGACGTGGTCGGGCAGCTCGGCCGCGAGCGGGCCGAGGAGGTCCGCGAGGCGACGCTGGCGGTGTACCGCCGCGGCGCGGAGTTCGCCGCCGAACGCGGCATCCTGCTCGCGGACACGAAACTCGAATTCGGCATCGACCCCGAGGGGAACCTGGTGCTCGCCGACGAGGTGCTGACCCCGGATTCCTCGCGTTACTGGCCGGCGGCCGGGCGCACCCCGGACAGCCCGCTCCCGTCGTTCGACAAGCAGCCGCTGCGCGACTGGCTGACCGGACCCGCGTCGGGCTGGCACCGGCTGGAGAGACCGGAGCCGCCACCACTGCCCGACGAGATCGTCGAAGCCACGAGGGCCAGGTACATCGACGCCTACGAGCGCATCACCGGCTGTTCGCTCGACGACTGGCCCGCCTGATTCGCCCGGCTGACCTGCGGCGTTCACTCCGTCGTCAGTCCGGCGCAAGGCCGGTCTGTCCCAATGGGGAACGTGGACGCACGTTTGCTGGTTTCCCTGTCCGGCGTGACCACCCGGACGTTGCACCGCTGTGCCGACCTCGCGGCCGAACTCGACCGCCGCAAGGTCCCGTTGTCCGTCCTCTACGCCGCCCGGACCGGTGAGGGGCCGGTGACCGAGTGGGTCCGGACGCGCCGCGCTCACGGCGACTCCGTCCTCCTGCACGGTTACGACCACCGGATCACCCCCACCCACCGCGCGGTCCAGCTGGGCAAACGCGCGGAGTTCGCGGCCCTGCCCGCGCACGAGGCGCGGCTGCGGCTGATCGCGGCGAAGGCGGCGCTCGACGCCAACGGCATGGCCGTCGACGGGTTCGCGCCGCCGCGCTGGATCGCGTCGGAGGGCACCGTGCAGGCCCTGCGCGAGCACGGGTTCAGGCTGTGCGCGGACCTGGTCTCGGTGCGGGACCTGGTGTCCGGCGAGGTGCGGCGCGCCAGGGTGCAGGAGTTCGGCGGCCCGTCGCACCGGACGGAGACCGTCCGGTGTTTCGCGCTGGTGCTGGCCGCCGCCAGGGCCGCGCGCCGCGGCGGGCTCGTCCGGCTCGGCATCGACGCCGCCGACCTCGCGCGCCCGGGGCTGCGGCAGGCGTTCCTCGACGCCGTCGACGTCTCGCTGGAGAACCGGGCTTTCGGGGCCACTTATGGCTCGCTCTCACGGCCGCGGTCCCTGCAACTAGATTGACGGAATGACCGAAGAGGCCGACCGGGGTGACGCACAGGCGACGTTGCTGCGGCTCTGGCGCCGGTCGGAACGCGCGACGCGCGGCAGGCCGTCGGTGCTCGACGTCGACAGCGTCGTGGCGGCCGCGGTGGCCCTCGCCGATCGCGAAGGCGTCGCGAACGTGACGCTGGCGAACGTCGCGAAGGATCTGGGCGTCACGAAGATGTCGCTGTACCGCCACATCGGCTCCAAGTCGGAACTGCTGGAGCTGATGGCCGACTTCGCCATCGGCGACCCGCCGCCGGTGGCGCCCACCGGCGACTGGCGGGCCGAGCTGACCGCGCTGGCCGAGGCCAACCGTGACGTGCTGATGAGCCATCCGTGGCTGGTCGAGCTGCCGCTGTCCGGTCCGCCCGCCGGCCCGCACGCGGTCGCCTGGATGGACGCGATCCTGCGCACGCTGCGCGACACCGGTCTCGACTGGGGCACCAGAGGCGGGGTTCTGGTACTGGTCAGCGGCTATGTACGCCTCGCGTGCGCGCAGGCCCTCCAGCTCGCGGAAGGCAGGAAGGACAGCGGGCTGAGCCAGGCCCAGTCCGAGCAGGCCTACGGCAAGAGCCTCGCCGAGCTGATCGACCCGGAGCGCTTCCCTGACGCGGTGGGCTTCCTGACCTCCGGACTCGGCACGCCCGACCAGGCCGAGGACCCCGAATTCGGCTTCGGGCTCGACGTCCTCCTCAACGGCGTCGCCGCTCTCATCGACGCGAACTGACCACCCTCGGCCCGTCCTTAATATCCGTCGGACACTAATTAGTGTACGTTGGATACTAAAGACCTTCGATGGGGGAACAATGAAGTCGTTGCCGACCAGCGAGCGAGTGCTCGCACCGGATCTGGCCAGGGGTTTCGCGCTGCTGCTGGTCGCGCTGGCGCATACCGCGAGCATCTTCCTGGGGAACTCGCCGGGTGTCGACCAGACGCCGCAGGGCTTGGAACGGCCGTACTTCGTCGGGTTGTTCGTCTTCGTGCACGCGTGCGCGTTGCCGCTGTTCGGCATGATGCTCGGCTACGGGATGGTGCAGTTCGCGGATCGTCAGCAAGCCCTGGGCGAGTCCTGGCCCCGAACGCGAGGAGTCCTGCTCCGGCGGCACGCGTGGTTGCTGGTTTTCGGCGCCGTCGACGGGGTGCTGTTCTTCTCCGGTGACGTGCTCGGCGCTTACGGCGTCATCGGGATCGTGTTCACCCTGCTGCTTTTGAAACGTGGCAAGGGTTTCTATCGGCTTCCGGCCTTTTACCTGGTCTTCGCCCTCTGCTACCTCGCCGTGCTGATGTACCTGGTGCTCACCGGGAACTCCGGGAGCGCGCCGGTGCCGTCCCCCGAGGACGCGTCTTCTCTGGCGCCGACGTACGGCGAAGCCCTGCAGGGGCGCCTCGTGGAATGGCCGTCCATCACGCTGGTCCTGCTGCCGTCGATCCTCTTCGTCTGGGTGGGCGCTTGGGCCGCGAAGAAGCGCCTGCTGGAGGAGCCGAACCGGAAGCTGCTCCTCGTCGGCCTGTTCGGCGGATTCGGCGTCGCGATCGCGGGCGCCCTGCCGATGGGTCTCTTCGCCGGCGACTACGTCGGGTTCGACGCCGACACCGCCGCGCTCGCCAAGACGCTGTACGAGGGAGCGGGCGTTTTCGGCGCGATCGGCTACCTCAGCCTGTTCGGCCTCATCGGCATGGCTGTCGGCAAAAAGAACCGTGGCGTGGTCGTCACCGCGATCTCCGCGCTCGGGCAGCGCACGCTGAGCGCGTACCTGTTCCAGTCGGTGGCGTGGCTGATCCTGGCGCCGCCGTTCATGCTGGGCCTCGGCGGCCAGGCGAAGGACCCGACGTTCGTGGCCGCGGCCTGCGGGCTCGGCGTGTGGCTGCTTTCGGTCGTCGTCGCGTACTGGATGCACCGGAAGGGTTACCGCGGCCCGGCGGAGATCCTGGTGCGGAAACTGGCTTACCGGAGTCAGTGAGCCGAAAGGCAAGCGCGTCGTGCCGAAGATGATGGCGGGGTGGCCTGGGGCGGGTGGCCCCGATGTCGTGTCCTGAAGGGGGCCCTTGAGACGTTCAACGTCCTGAAGGCCCCCTTTGAGACATCCGAAGCACCGGAACCCGGCGGGGCTTGACGCGAAGGGAGCTTTCGCTGCGTGCGATGCGGGGAAAGTCCCCTTCACCCCGGCTGGGCTCGCCACCCGCCACGCCCCCTTTGCCTTCCCTTCAGTTAGAGCTTCACCGGTTCCCCGACGTCGAGCACCTTCACCTCGGTGCCCTCCGGCGCGAGGTTGGCGAACAGGCCGTAGTGCATCTGCGGCCGCGCGAGGACGGCTTCGTGGATCGGGACGGCGAGGCGCGGCGAAACGGCGCGCAGGTAGTCGACGGCTTCGCCCGCCTTGAGCCACGGGGCGCCGGTGGGCAGGCCCAGGACGTCGATCTTCTGTTCCGGCACGAAGAACGAGTCACCCGGGTGGTAGAAGGCACCGTGATCGACGATGTAGCCGACGTTCGGAATGGCCGGGATGTCCTCGTGGATCACGGCGTGCTCACCGCCGACGACGTTGATGCCACTGGACCCGATGCCGAACGCGTCGCCGGGGCTCGCGATCTGGAACTCGGCGCCGAGCTTCCGGACGGCGTCGGCGGATCCCGGGTCCACGATCAGCTGAGCGCCGGGGTTCGCTTCCAGCAGCGCGGGCAGCCTTTCGACGTCGAGGTGGTCGAAATGCTGGTGGGTGATCAGGATGGCGTCCAGTTCACGCTCGCCCTCGAAACCCACCGAGAAGGTGCCGGGGTCGATCAGGATCCGCGCGCCCTCGGTCTCCAAAAGTGTGCAAGCGTGTCCAAAGTGGACAATACGCATCGATGTTCTCCTTCGAGGTAGGTCGTTTTCCAGCCTATGCCCGGAGGAGGGCGTCGCCAAGTTCGGTGCGCAGGTAGCGCACTTCGCGGCCGCGGCGCCGCGTGTCGAGCAGGCCCGCCGCGCGCATCGCGGTCAGATGCTGCGACACCGTCGGCGCGGAGAAGCCGAGCCTGCGCGCCAGCTCGGTGGTGCTCGCGGGCTCGTTGAGGGCGGTGAGCAGCGCGGCTTTCGTTCGGCCGAGCACGCCCGCCAGCGCGTCGGGCGGGCGTTCCGGGTCGGACCAGAGTTCGGCGACACCGCGCGCCGGGTAGAGCAGCGAAGGCTGCCACGGTTCCATCGTGATCACGCCGACCGACGGCCACGCGAAGACGCCGGGGATCAGCAGGAGGCCGCGCCGGTCGAGGTGGACGCGGCCGCGTTCGGTCATCTCGATCACCAGGACGTCGTCGACGAGCCGCACGCGCGGGTGGATGTCCTCCAGCACCAGCGCGATCCCGCCGGCGGCCAGCCGCCGTGAGCGTTCCTCGATGTCGGCGACGAGGAAGCGGCGCATCCGCGGCCAATGCGGCTCGACCAGTTCGGTCCAGGCGATCTCCATCTGATCGGCCAGTAGATCCCGTGCGACGGCCGGATCTTCGGGGAGCCCGCTCAAGTCCGCGTCTACTTTGGACAGTTCGCGCGCGACCTGGTCCGGCGGCGTGCGGCGGATCTCGGCGAGCTGGGCGGACGCGGTGGTCTCCGGCCCGGTCGGCGGCGGGCTGAGGAAGTCGGTGATGTAGTGCCGCGCGCTCATCACCCTGGCGAAGTCGCCGATGGGCAGGTCCGGCAGTTTCGCGGCGGCCTCGCGCAGCCACGGCAGGTGACTCGGGTGCCCGCGCCGCCCGAGCAGGGTCTGCATTGCGCCCATGGTCTCGTCGAGCGGCGAGATGCCGAAGCGGACGCGGTGGGCGCTCTCGGCGGTCAGGACCAGTTCGAGCATCCGATTAGGCTATTACCTAATCAGTGGTTTCGGTCATGCCCCGCCCGGCAGTGTCTCCTGACATGACGTTGCTGCGTAATTCCGGGTATTGGCGCTGGTCGGCGGGGGTTCAGCTGAACCGGCTGCCCGCGACTATGGCACCGCTCGCCTTCACCGTGCTGACCACCGCGACGACCGGTTCGTACCGGCTCGGCGGGGTCATGATGGCCGTGTTCGTCGCCGCCGAGATGGTCGGCGCCGTGCCGACCGGGCGGCTGCTCGACCGTGTCGGACCCGCACGCGGTCTCGTCGTGCTGTTGCCGCTGGTCGCCGCGGGGCTGTTCCTGCTGGCCGCGGTCGCCTCCGCGGGCGCCCCGGACTTCGTGCTGCTCGCGCTGGCGATCCCGCCGGGGCTGGTCGCGGGCGGTCTCAGCGGCGGTTTCCGGACGTTGCTCGCCGCGACGGTGACCGAAGACGAGCTGCCTCGCGCCGTTTCGGTCGACGCGATGATCATGGAAGGCGTCATCGTCGGCGGGCCGCTGCTGGTGGCGCTCCTGGCGACGTCCGGCCCGGTCGTCCCGGTGCTCGCGATGGCGGTCGTCGCCCTGCTCGCGGCCCTGCTCGTGCCGCGGCGAGCGGTCGCCCGTGATCCACAAAGGACAGTCGAACACCAGGCGATGCCCGTCGCCGCTTGTGTTCCCTGGCTGATGGGGCTGTTCACCGTCGGTCTGCTGCTGTCGACCATCGAGGTCGGCCTGCTGCCGCTCGTCCAGCGCCTCGGCGCGCCCGATTCGGCGACGTCGATCGTCATCGTCGTGCTGTGCGCCGCCAGTATCACCGGGAGCGCGCTCTACGCGGCGCGCGGAAAGGTTGGCGACCCGCGGTTGTTCCTGGCGGGCTTCGTGATCGGCGGGATCGTGGTGTCGGCGGGCCTCGGCTGGGCGGGTCTCCTCGGCGGGGTCGCGCTCGTCGGGCTCTGCACCGGTCCGCTGATGGCGGTTTCGTCGGTCAACCTGCAGAAACTGCTGCCGGAACGCCGTCGGTCCGAGGGGTTCTCGCTGGCTTTCACCGTGCAGGCGTCGGGGTTCGGGCTGGGCTCGCTGGCCATCGGCGTGCTGCCTGTCGCGCTGGCCCCACTGCTCGGAGTGGGGGCCGCGGTGGTGGCAGTGGGTTTGCAGATCCGCACGAGGGTCACAACGAGCGACATATCTGGTGTTCCTGCGGAGCAGGGGTCATGATCGTCAGGGCGTCCGGGGAGGTGGGCGGTGGCCGGTGTCGACGGCTTGGCCGCTCGCATTCACGCCGCGAGCACCACCGCTGCCAGGGCCATCGCCGCTTTGCGGCGAAGCCGCGGCCTGCTGATCGAGGCGCTGGCGGAGTACCGCGTGGCCTTGGCCGGTGTGCGAGACCTGGACACGGCCGCGGTGCCAGGCGTCCTCGACGAGGCGCTTGCGGAAGTCGAAGCCACGACCGCGCGAGTTCAAGAGGCGCTGTCGCGAATCGAGGTCTATCTACGGCATTTGACCGGGCCAGCCGGAGCGCCGGTTCCGGTGGTCGCAGGCGCGGGAGCGTCTGGCGCGGGAGATTCTTCGGAGCGCATCGCTCGGCTTCGTGCTCGATTGCCGCCGCCGGTGAAGCCGGCTTCCGGCCAAAAGACCCACGGGCTGTGGTTCGCGCGAGGGCGGGGTGAGGCCGAATCGCGACACCTCGTGAGTGGGAAGAAGAAAGGTGTCGATGGTGATCCCGCCGAAGCGACTCACGCCGAGGTGCAAACGTATCTGAAGGAGATCGGTCTGAAGCCGTTGGCGATCGCTTGCTCGCACGCATTCTTCCCGAGGGCGCGACCATGACCGTTTACGGCGTGACAGAGGACGGCACGCGAACCGTCGACTACTACAGGGGAGAACCAGGATGACTCTCGAGGCGTGCTACCACGGTCACACGGATCAGCCCGTGATCGTCACTGGTGAGACGGAGCTGGACGCCGTGCTCGATTCCGTGGCCGCGTTGGAAGGCCCGCAGGTCGTCCAGCTCTTCGTCGACGGCGACATCATGAAACCGGATCTCACCGTGGGCCTGCACGGGGATCGGGGAACTCTGCGCTACGCGGACGAGGACCAGGAGTACTACAGCAAGAGCGGTGCCTTCCCGTTACCGGAGCACGGTGAGGTCATCTACTACTTGGGACGCGCGGAGTTCGAGTATCCGGACGACGCCGAGATACCCGCGGCGGACGCACGTAATGCCGCGCAGGAGTTCCTGAGCACCGGAGGTGCGCGTCCGGCTTGCGTGGAATGGGCAACGGAGGCTTGACCGGCTTCGACGGCCTTGCGGCTCTCGTCTCCTGTGTAATGCTGGTGGCACGCCCCAGGCGAGCTATTGGCACGCCGTCAGTAACGTCGTAGCCTGGGCTTTGAGCCGAGACACGGGAGAAGTCGATGACCGCAGTCCAGCCGAAGCCGACCGCGCACAGCGTGGGGGAGACCTTCGATTCCCTCAGCCCGGCGACCGACGAGGTCGTCGGCACCTACCCGGTGCACACGAGGGAGGACGTCCGCGCCGCCGTCGCCCGCGCGAGGGACGGCGCCGAATGGTGGGCCGGGCTCGGCTACGACGGTCGCGCCGAGCGGCTGCGCCGCTGGAAGGGCGTCATCACCCGCAGGCTGCCGCAGCTGTGCCAGGTCGTCCGCGACGAGACCGGCAAGCCGATCGCCGACGCGCAGCTGGAGAGCGTCCTCGCCATCGAACACATCGCGTGGGCGGGCAAGAACGCGCGCAAGATCCTCGGCAAGCAGCGCCGCGCGGCCGGGCTGATGATGTCGAACCAGGCGGCGACGGTCGAGTACCAGCCGCTCGGCGTCGTCGGCGTGATCGGCCCGTGGAACTACCCCGTGTTCACCCCGCTCGGCTCCATCGCCTACGCCCTCGCCGCCGGAAACACCGTCGTCTTCAAGCCGAGCGAGTACACGCCCGGCGTCGGGAAATGGCTGGTCGACGCCTTCAACGAAGTCGTCCCGGAATGGCCAGTGCTCCAGCTGATCACCGGTTTCGGCGAGACCGGCGCGTCGCTCGTGAGCGCGAACGTCGACAAGATCGCCTTCACCGGCTCGACCGGAACGGGCAAGAAGATCATGGCCGCGGCCGCCGAGACGCTGACGCCGGTGATCATCGAAGCGGGCGGCAAGGACGCGGTCCTGGTCGACGCGGACGCCGACCTGGAGGCCGCCGCCGACGCGACCGTGTGGGGCGCGTTCTCCAACTCGGGTCAGACCTGCATCGGCGTCGAGCGCGTGTACGTCCACGAGCGCGTGCACGACGAGTTCGTCGCGAAGGTCGTCGAGAAGTCGAAGGACGTGCGGGCCGGTTCGGACGAGGCCGCGCAGTACGGCCCGGTGACGATGCCTTCGCAGCTCGCGGTGATCAAGCGTCACATCGCGGACGCCATCGAACGCGGCGGCAAGGCCCTGGTCGGCGGTGTCGACGCGGTCGGCGACCGCTACGTCCAGCCGACCGTGCTCGTCGACGTGCCGGAGGATTCCGCGGCGGTCAAGGAGGAGACGTTCGGCCCGACCGTCACGATCGCCAAGGTCCGCGACATGGACGAGGCCGTCGAGAAGGCCAACGACACGAAGTACGGCCTCGGTTCGACGGTGTTCTCGAAGTCGCGCGGCCTCGAACTGGCCGCCCGCCTGCGCACCGGCATGACGTCGATCAACGCGCCGCTTTCCTTCGCCGGTATCGCTTCGCTGCCCTTCGGTGGCGTCGGCGATTCGGGCTTCGGCCGGATCCACGGCCCGGAAGGCCTGCGCGAGTTCGCCCGCCCGAAGGCCGTCGCGCGGCAGCGCTTCACCGCGCCGATCGTGCTGACTTCGTTCTCCCGCAAGGAAAAGACCGACGCCCTGGTGGCGAAGCTGATCACCGTGCTGCACGGCAAACGCTGACCTGCCCGCCTCGCGAATGTCATGAAAGGGTCGTTCCTGACGTTTTTCGTCAGGAACGACCCTTTCATGACATCTGAGCGCTACTCGCCCCGGATGAGGTCCGCGGCCTTCTCCGCCACCATGATCGTCGGCGCGTTCGTGTTCCCCCGCGGCACCACGGGCATCACCGACGCGTCCACCACCCGCAGCCCGTCCACCCCGCGCACCTTCAACGACGGGTCGACGACGGCGTTCTCGTCCGTCCCCATCGAACAGGTCCCCACCGGGTGGTACAGCGTCTGCGTCTTCTCGCGCACGTAGTCGGCCAGTTCACTGTCGGTCAGGTCGTGGCGCTCCGGCAGGAACGGCTTGTCCAGGTATCGCGCCAGCGGACCGGACTTCCCGATCTCCACCAGGGCGCGCATCCCGGCCAGCATCTTCTCCATGTCCACGGACTCAGCGTAGTAAGCCGGGTCGATTTCGGGCTTCCACAAGGGATTCCCGGACTTCAGCCGCAGCCGTCCCCGGCTCGCGACGTCCACCAGCGTCGCCGCCGAGGTGAAGCCGGGCACGGTCGGCTCCCGCATTCCGTTGTCGTAGAACAACGTCGGCGCGACGTGGATCTGCATGTCCGGCGGCGAGACCCCGTCCGCGGCGGGGAAGAACGCGCCTGCCTCGCCGATGTTCGACGCCAGCGGGCCGCGTTTGGTGAGCTGGTAGCGCACCAGGCCGCCGGGCGTCGCCGCGTCCACCAGGTCGGTGGTGCCGCGGGTCGACCAGATGATCCCGCAGGCCGGATGGTCGTGCAGATTGCCGCCGACGCCCGGAAGTGCGGCGACGACGTCGATCCCGTGTTCCCGCAGGTGCTCCGCCGGGCCGACGCCGGACAGCATCAGCAGTTGCGGCGAGTTCACCGCGCCGCCGCTCAGCAGGACTTCGGTCGATGCCCGGACCGTCGTCTCGACCCCTTTGTCCAAATAGGACACACCGACCGCGCGGGTGCCTTCGAAGACCACTCGGGTGGCTTGCGCGTTGGTCCGCACGGTCAGGTTCGAGCGCGACAACGCCGACCGCAGGTAAGCGTCGGCCGTCGACCAGCGGCGTCCCTTCTTGCAGGTCACCTGGTAGACGCCGGCGCCTTCCTGTGCCTCGCCGTTGAAGTCGTCGGTGCGCTTGAGCCCCCACGCGACGGCGGAATCCACCCAGGCGTGCGAAAGCTCGTGGGTGAAGCGACGGTCCTCGACGTTCAGCGGCCCGTCGGTGCCGTGCAGCGGCCCGCCGAGCCGCTGGTTCCCCTCGGCCCGCTTGAAGTACGGCAGGACGTCGTCGAAACCCCAGCCCTCGGCGCCGTGCGAGTCGCGCCAGCCGTCGTAGTCGGCGCGGTTGCCACGGATGTAGATCATCGCGTTGATCGAGGAACAGCCGCCGAGCGTCTTCCCCCGCGGCCAGTACAGGGAGTTGCCGGTGTGCTTCTGCTCGACCGTCTCGTAGTTCCAGTCCCATTTGGTCTTGAACAGACCGGGGAACGCGGCGGGGATGTGGATCTCGTCGGCGTCGTCCTCGCCGCCCGCTTCGAGCAGGAGCACCCGCGCCGACGGATCCTCGCTCAGCCGGTTCGCCAGTACGCATCCCGCGCTGCCCGCGCCGACGATCACGTAGTCGAAGGAGTCCTGATCGGCCACGGTGCCTCCTGCTGCTCGCCCGGTGTTGACGCCCCGCCAATGGGCTCATCTTGGCCCAACGCCGCGCTCCGAGCATCCCCCAGTCGAAGGATGGGTGCGAGCTCAGTCGGAGTCGGGGGCGAACGAGGCGACGCAGGGGCCACCGTCGGCGTCGTCCTCGGTCTCCACCCGGCCGGGCTTCCGGACCCCGTCGTTCTCGCCCGTGAGGTGCAGGATCGTCTGCTTCGCGGTGGTCAGCACGTCGGCCTTGTCCACGGTGTACCGAGCCTCGCCGTGGATGATCTGCTGAACGCCGTCGCGGGTCGTGTCCGGCACCTTCGCGCACAGCACCGCCAGCGCGGCCGGGATTTCGCGCGCGTTGATCGCGTCGACGAACTTGTTCCCCGCCTCTTCGCCGGTCTTGACGTCGGGGCGCGGCGACGGCCGGGTCTCGATGCTCGGAAGCGGCTCGGGCTCGCCGCCGACCTTGGCGTCGCGCACACACCAGCCGCCTTCGCCGGGGATCATCGCGATCCCGACGGTCAGGCCCCCGGAGGTGAACGCCGCCGAGTACTCCTCGGCCGCACGCTGACGCGCGGGCGTGCTGAGTTGTGCGCCCTCGGAGACGCCCATGGTCTGCTCGAACGCGTAAGACCGCTTCGAGCGGATCGCGCACCAGAGCTGACTCGCGCTGTCCTCGGCGACGCCGTTCACGAACGACTGGCTGAGCTGCTCCGGCGTCGCGCGCGACGTGGTGTCGGCCTTGGACTTGAAGAACCCCGGCGTCACGAACCCGGTGAACGCGACACCGCCCGCGATCAGGACCACGACCAGCGTCAGCGTGATCCAGAGCCAGGTCTTCGGCTTCTTCGGCGGCGCGTACTGCCCGTAGGTCATGCGTCAACCGTAGTGAAGTAGGCTCGGGCGGTACCCACGACCTGCGTGAATAAGGAGCAGCCTGCCGTGGCCCGAGTCGTCGTCGACGTCATGCCCAAGCCCGAAATCCTCGACCCGCAGGGCCAAGCCGCGCTCGGCGCGGCCGGTCGTCTCGGCTTCACCGGGATCGCCGGGATCCGTCAGGGCAAGCACTTCGAGATCGAGGTCGACGACTCCGTCGACGACGCGACGCTCGAAAAGATCGCCGAAGGTTTCCTCGCGAACCCCGTCATCGAGCAGTGGACCATCCGGCGGGTGGACGCGTGAGCGCCCGGATCGGGGTCATCACCTTCCCCGGCACGCTCGACGACGGTGACGCGGCCCGCGCGGTCCGCTACGCCGACGCCGAAGCCGTCCCGCTGTGGCACGCGGACGAGGACCTCAAGGGCGTCGACGCCGTCGTCGTCCCCGGTGGCTTCTCCTACGGCGACTACCTGCGCGCCGGCGTCATCGCCCGGTTCGCGCCGGTGATGACCTCGGTGATCGAGGCCGCCCACAAGGGCATGCCGGTGCTGGGCATCTGCAACGGCTTCCAGATCCTGTGCGAGGCCGGGCTGCTGCCGGGCGCGATGATCCGCAACGCCGGGCTGCACTTCATCTGCCGTGACCAGTGGCTGCGCGTCGAGAACAACGACACCGCGTGGACCACCCGGTACGACAAGGGCGCCGAGATCATCGTCCCGATGAAGAACATCGACGGCTGCTTCGTCGCCGAGCAGGCCACCCTCGACGAGCTGGAGGGCGAGGGCCGCGTGGTGTTCCGCTACGTCGGCGGCAACCCGAACGGCTCGCGCAACGACATCGCCGGGATCCGCAGCGAGAACGGCCGCGTCGTCGGGCTCATGCCGCACCCGGAGCACGCCATCGACGCCCTGACCGGGCCTTCCGATGACGGCCTCGGCATGTTCTACAGCGCCGTGGACGCACTCGTCGCCACTGCCTGAAGTGTCATGAGGGGTCCCCATGGGACGAAAGGTGTCCTATGGGGACCCCTCATGACACACCTGTCACTTCAGGAGGCCGCGGCCACCAGAGCCGAGTAGGGCCCACCCGCCGCCAGCAGCTCCGCGTGCGAACCCAGCTCGGTCACCCGGCCGCCCTCGATGACGGCGACCCGGTCCGCCGCGGCCGCGGTGTGCAGCCGGTGCGCGATCGCGATCACGGTCCGCCCTTCGAGCACCGCGCTCAGCGAACGCTCCAGTTCCCGCGCCGAACCCGTGTCCAGCAGCGACGTCGCCTCGTCCAGCACCAGCGTGTGCGGATCGGCCAGCACCACCCGAGCCAGCGCCAGCTGCTGCGCCATCGCCGCCGGGACGGCGACCGCCCCGGCCCCGACTTTCGTGTCCAGCCCGTCCGGCAGGCTCGCCACCCACTCCGAAGCCCCGACCGACGTCAGCGCGTCGAGCAGCCGGGAGTCGGACCAGTCCCCGGCGGGCAGCGTGAGATTGTCCCGCAGCGTCCCCGCGAAAACGTGCTGCTCCTGCGTCAGCAACAGGACCTCGCCTCGCAGGACGTCGTCCGGCAGCGTCGAGACCTCGGCCCCGCCGATCCGCACCGAACCCGACGTCGGCGCGGACATCCCGGCCAGCAGCCGTCCCAGCGTCGACTTGCCGGCACCGGACGGGCCGACGATCGCCAGCCGCTCACCGGCAGGCACCCGCAGGTCGATCCCGTGCAGCACTTCGCGCTCCGCGTTGTAGCCGAAGCGCACGTCGCGGACCTCGATGTCCTGACCGCGCGGAGCCTCCGAAGCCGGAGCCTCCGAGGAAGACGGCCGCACGCCCAGCAGCCGCCGCAGCGAGGCACCGGCGACCTGCATGTCCGCGAGCCAGAACAGCGCCTCGTTCAGCGGGCCGGTCATGACCTGCGAATACAGCAGCATCGCGGTGATCGTGCCGAGCCCTTCCCAGCCGTTCGAGTAGGCGAGCAGGCCCAGCCCGAGCATCACCGACACCGGCAGCACGTAGCTGATCTCCAGTGACGGGATCCACCGCATCTGGAGCGCCCGGATCTTGCGCTCGCCCAGCATCGCCGCGTCGAGACCGTCGTGCCCGGCGCGCACGCGGCGGCCGGTCAGGTTCAGCGCCTCGGCCGTCCGCGCGCCCTCCGCGGTCTCGTGCGTGGTGGACTGCAACTCGGCCCACCGGTCCAGCATCCGGCGCATCACGTCCGGCACTCGTCGCTGGTACCAGAGGTTCACCGGCACCAGCAGCGGCAGCGCGACCAGCAGGCCCAGCGCCAGGAACGGCGACGTGACCACCATCGCGATCACCGTGAACACCACCGTGACGGCGGCGATCAGGATCTCCGGCGCGCCGAACCGCACCGCGTGGTCGATGCGGCTGACGTCGGTGGTCGCGCGGCTGAGCAGGTCACCGGTGCCCGCGGCCTCGACAGTCCCGAGCGGCAGGTTCAGCGCGTTCCCGACGAACTCCTCGCGGTTGTTCGCGAGGATCCGCTCGCCGAACACCCGCGCGCGCAGCCGCGCCAGCCCCTTGAACCAGGCCTGCGCGCCCAGCACGACCACGAACGCGATCGCCAGCCAGGTGATCGTGGCGGTCGTGGTGCCTTGGACGACCTCGTCCACCAGCGCGCCCAGCAACTGCGGCCCGGCCAGCCCGATCGCGGTCGCGACGCAGAACAGCCCGAGCATCACGGAGAACTCGCGCTTGTTGTCCCGCGCGGTCACCCTTATCCATCGTCGAACGTCTTTCTTGTCTGCCAAAGGCAGCTTCTTCATGCGGGCACTTTCGTACTCACGACCACATCGGCCACGTGCGTCCACAGTGGACTCTGACTGAACACGACGGTGGTCTTGCCGCGCCGCAGCTTCGCGACGCGTTCGGTTATGCGGGCTTCGGTGTGCGCGTCGACGGCCGAGGTCGGCTCGTCGAGCAGCAGGACGTCGGCGTCGGTCGCCAGCGCGCGGGCCAGGTTCAGCCGCTGCCGCTGACCACCGGAAACCTCGCGTCCGCGTTCGCCGATCACCTCGTCGACGCCGTTCGGCAGCGCGTCCACGATGTCCTCGGCGTCCGCCGCGTACAGCGCTTCGGTGATCTCGACCTCGCCGGGTTCGGCGGGGGCGACCTGCTCGCGCAGCACCCCGGAGAACCAGATGTCCTGGTTGTGCGCGTAGACCACCCGCCGCCGCAGTTCGCCGAGCGCGACCTGATCCACGGGGACCCCGCCGGCGAGCGCGGGTTCACCCGGGTCGGTGAACCGCGCCATCCGCGACGCCACCGCCTCGGCGTCGGCCCCCACGTCGATGACGGTCAGCTTCCCGGCCTCGGCCTTGATCCCCGACGTCTCGTCGACCAGGTCCAGCGGGCCTTCCGGCAGCGGCACCGGGTGCTCGGGTTCGCCGAGCGTGCGTTCGGTGGACAGCAGTTTGCACACCTTCCGCGCCGAAACCAGCGCGGCGCTCAGCACGCCCGCGAACTCGGTCGCCGTCGTCACCGGCACCACCAGGAACACCGAGACGCCGTAGAACGTGATCAGCTCGCCGACGCCGATGGTGCCGTTGATCGCCAGCTGCGCGCCCAGCCAGGTGATGACCACCGTGACCAGACCCGGCAGCGCGATCTCCGCCGCCGCGAGCCACGCCTCGCTGCGCCCGACCTGGACGCCGGCCGCCCGGACCCGCTGGCTGGAGCGGTGGAAGCGGTCGAGGAACTGCTTCTCGCCGCCGACACCGCGAAGGATCCGCAGGCCGGAGACGATGTCCGCGGCCAGCGCGTTGACGTCGGTCTTCTCCTCGCGCTGCTTCGTCTGGCGTTTCTCCAGCGGCTTCAGCAGCGGGCCGATGCCGACCACCGCCAGCGGGACGCCGACCAGCGCGACCACGCCGAGCAGCGGGGACGTCGTCAGCAGCGCCGTCGCGCACACGATGAACGCGATCAGCGAACCGAAGGCCCGGCCGAGCACCTCGAAGGAGTCACCGATCGGGTTGATGTCGCTGGTGGTGATCGCGACCACGTCACCGGTGGTGGTCGTGTCGCGCAGGTTCACACCCAGCTTCGCGGCATGCTCGGTGGCCAGGCGCTGGGTGACCCCGGCGCCGTGGATCCAGCAGCCGTAGGACGCGAAGTGCTGCACAGTGCCCGCGAGCGTCTGCGCGATCCCGAGCCCGGCGGCCGCGAGAGCCCACAGCCAGACGGAGTCGCCGTCACCGCGGCCGATCGCGTCGACACCCCGGCCGATCGCGACCGGCAGCAGGGCGATCGGCAACGACCACAGCGCACCGCTGATCGCCGACACGACGAGCAGTCCCGGCCGCGCGAACATCATCGCGACGAGGTACCGCCAAGCGGTCGGCTTGGCGGGCAGCCGCAGTCGCGGAAGGGGATATGTGGCGGAAAGCACGATTATCGACGGTAAGCGGATCACCGTCTCCGGCGCGACCGATTTATCCCTGGGCGACGGCGGGGCGAACAGACCCCTCACCTACTCTTAGGGCCGTGGCGAACCCTGATGTGGACACCGTGACCAGCACCGTTGACGCCCCAGTCGACACCACCGCACTTGCCGAAAAGACCCCGGAACAGACCCAGCCGTACGTCGAACTCGGCCTCGCCGACGACGAGTACGCCCGGATCCGGGAGATCCTCGGCCGCCGTCCGACCGACGCCGAACTGGCGATGTACTCGGTGATGTGGAGCGAGCACTGCTCGTACAAGTCCTCGAAGAAGCACCTGCGCTACTTCGGCGAGACCGCCACTCCCGAGATGAAGGAGAAGATGCTCGCCGGCATCGGCGAGAACGCGGGCGTCGTCGACATCGGCGAGGGCTGGGCGGTCACCTTCAAGGTCGAGAGCCACAACCACCCGTCCTACGTGGAGCCGTACCAGGGCGCCGCGACCGGCGTGGGCGGCATCGTGCGCGACATCATGGCGATGGGCGCGCGTCCGCTCGCGGTGGCGGACGCGCTGCGCTTCGGCCCGGCCGACGCGGCCGACACCCGCCGCGTGCTGCCCGGTGTGGTCGCCGGCGTCGGCGGCTACGGCAACTGCCTCGGCCTGCCGAACATCGGCGGCGAGCTCGTGTTCGATCCGAGCTACTCCGGGAACCCGCTGGTCAACGCCCTGTGCGTCGGCGCGATGCGCGTCGAGGACCTGCACCTGGCCTTCGCCTCCGGCAAGGGCAACAAGATCATCCTGTTCGGCGCGCGCACCGGCCTCGACGGCATCGGCGGCGTCTCCGTGCTCGCGAGTGACACCTTCTCCGGCGACGAAAGCTCGGGCGGCCGCAAGAAGCTGCCCAGCGTCCAGGTCGGCGACCCCTTCACCGAGAAGGTGCTCATCGAGTGCTGTCTCGAACTGTTCGCGCAGAAGCTCGTCGTCGGCATCCAGGACCTCGGCGGCGCCGGGCTCTCCTGCGCGACGTCGGAGCTCGCGGCGGCCGGTGACGGCGGCATGCACATCTACCTCGACCGGGTTCCCTTGCGCGCCACCGGGATGACCCCGGCGGAGGTGCTCTCCAGCGAGTCGCAGGAACGCATGTGCGCGGTCGTCTCGCCGGAGAACGTCGAGGCCTTCATGAAGGTCTGCGAGAAGTGGGACGTCATCGCCACCGACATCGGCGAGGTCACCGACGGCGAGCACCTCGTCATCACCTGGAACGACGAGGTCGTCGTCGACGTCCCGGCGCACACCGTGGCGCACCAGGGCCCGGTGTACGACCGCCCGATCCAGCGACCGTCCACACAGGACGCCTTGCAGGCCGACACCTCGGCCAAGCTGCCGCGTCCGTCCACATCGGACGAACTGCGCGCCGACGTGCTCAAGCTGATCTCGTCGCCGAACCAGGCGTCGAAGGAATGGGTGACCTCCCAGTACGACCGCTACGTGCGCGGCAACACCGTGTCCGCGCAGCCGTCGGACTCCGGCGTCATCCGGATCGACGAGTCCACCGGCCGCGGCGTCGCCGTTTCGACCGACTGCAACAGCAAGTTCGTCTACCTCGACCCGTACGAGGGCGCGAAGCTCGCGCTGGCCGAGGCGTACCGCAACGTCGCCACCAGCGGCGCGAAGCCCGTCGCGGTGTCGGACTGCCTGAACTTCGGCGCGCCGACCGACCCGGGCGTGATGTGGCAGTTCGAGCAGGCCGTGCACGGTCTGGCCGACGGCTGTGTCGAACTCGGCATCCCGGTCACCGGCGGCAACGTCAGCTTCTTCAACCAGACCGGTGACGTGGCGATCCTGCCGACGCCGGTGGTCGGCGTGCTCGGCGTGATCGACGACGTCACCCGCCGCATCCCGACCGGGATCGGCGCCGAGGCCGGGGAAACCCTGCTGCTGCTGGGCGAGACCCACGACGAGCTGGACGGTTCCGCCTGGGCGCGCGAGCTGCACGGCCACCTCGGCGGCCGCCCGCCTCGCGTGGATCTGGCGCGCGAGAAGCTGCTGGCCGACATCCTCATCGCCGGTTCGCGTGACGGCATGATCTCCGCCGCGCACGACATCTCCGACGGCGGCCTGATCCAGACGCTCGTCGAGACCGTCCTCATCGGACAGTGCGGCGCCCGTGTCTTCCTCGACTCCGAGCAGGACCCGTTCGTGCAGCTGTTCTCCGAGTCCGCTGGCCGGGTGCTGGTCGCCGTGCCGCGCACCGAGGAACTGCGGTTCACCGAGATGCTGACCGCGCGCGGCCTGCCGTGGCGCAAGACCGGTGTGGTGGACCCGGAGTCGGGTTCGCTGGAACTCCAGGGCATCACGGAGTTCACGCTGGACGAGCTCCGCGAGACCTGGGAAAAGACGCTCCCGGCCCTGTTCGACTAAAGGCTCTCGTGAGTGGTGTGGGGGGGGGTATACCTCATCAACCCGTTAGTGATAGAAAACCCAACGCGCCA
>NZ_JBHXJK010000140.1:0-339 GCF_042723255.1 Amycolatopsis thailandensis | reverse complement strand
TGGTGAGGACGGTTCTAACCGTCCTCACCACTTGCGTGATCGAAGCCGGAACTCGCGTGATCAGCGGCGGAACCTGCGAGTGCGTCATCCAGTCACGCGAGTCACGTGCTTGATCACGCGTGTCACGTCTCTGATCACGCGAGTCACGACTTCGCTCACGCCGCACGTCGCCGACCCACAGGACCACCCTGACCGAAAGGTCACCGCCGCTCCTGCCCGCTTGCCGGTACATGATGGCCCCCTTCCTTGCGCCTAGCGCAAGGAAGGGGGCCATCATGTACTTGAGCCGCCGTGAAGGTCGAGTTTCCTCGGCTGAGCCGAGGACAGGGGGCCTTCACG
>NZ_JBHXJK010000139.1:0-20983 GCF_042723255.1 Amycolatopsis thailandensis | reverse complement strand
ACTTTCGGGACACCTGATGTCCCGAAAGTGGCTTTCGCGACACCCGGCGGACGCGCGAGCGGTTCAGCACGACGCCTTTCGGCACAGCCGCCTCACGAGGACAGTTCGGCACCGGAGGCGTCCGAGTCCCCGTTGACCAGCTGCTCGACTCCGTCCAGGATCCGCGCCAGGCCGAACCGGAAGGTGTGCAGCGGCGCGCTCGCCGCGCTGTGCGCTTCCCCCGCCGCCTGCCCGATCCGTGCCGCCAGTGGGAACAGTCCCGCGTCGGCCTCCGGGATCTCCGCGAGCACCGGCGCGCTGGCCGTCCACCACTCCATGTCGGTCAGCCCGGACCGCCGCACGAGGCTCGCCGATTCGACCGAGCCGCGCGCGATGCCCTGGACGAATCCGTTGACCATCGCCACCACGGCGTCCATCTCCAGGTCGGTGAGGCCGATCGCGTCGACGGCTGCCAGTTCGCGTTCGTGCTTGGCGAAGGTGCGCGGGCCGAGGGGGAGACGGCCGGTGGTGAGCTGGAGCAGCCATGGATGCCGGTGGTACATCTCCCAGGCGTCCTCGGCGAGGATCGTCATCGTGACTCGCCAGTCGTGGCTCTCCGGAGGGTCGGTCAGCTCGCCGTGCACGCGGTCCATCATCAGGTCGAGCAGTTCGGCGCGGCTGGGGATGTAGGTGTAGATCGTCATGGGGGAGACGCCGAGCTTCTCGGCGCCCCGGCGCACCGACAGCGCGCTGATGCCCTCGGTGTCGGCGATTTCGATCGCGGCGGTGATGATCTCGTCGACGGTCAGTTTGGGTTTGGGGCCGCGGCGGGGTTTCTCCCGCACGCCCCAGAGCAGTTCGATGGTCCGCCGTGGATCGCCCGTTCCGGTGTGGTCCGCGTCCGTCATCACTTTCTCTCTACACTGTACAGAGTTGTGTTACCCTGAACTGTACACCGTACAGAGATTGGGGCTGAGTGACGTCTCACGACGGTTTCGGCAGTGTCGTGTTCGAACCGAAAAATCCCCCGCGGACCAGCGGGTTCGCCTTCTGGAACGCCGAGGGGAACACCCCGGGGGCCGGGGAGGTGACAGTCGCCCTCCCCGAGATCACCACGGTGCCCTGCGTACGGCTCCCGATGGTCGAGGCGCTCCCCGCGTTACTGCGGCTTCGTGACAGTGACGACGATTCCGCGCGCTTCTGGGGCTTGGCCGCCGCGGCGGCGTTGAAGCTCGCCGAGGCGGGGCGGTTGCTTCCCGGTGTCACGGAGTCCGATGTGGACGCCTGGCGCGCTGGTCCGCTGGAGCCCGCCGACGCGGCTTGGCTGCGTGAGCTCTCCGAGGCGATGCCGGCGCGGGCACGGGCGATCCCCGGTGACGGAAATCTGCTCCCCGCGCGGTATCCGCTGCTGCGCGCGTTTCTCGACGCCGTGGCCGACACCTTGCCTCGCACACCCGCGGCCGCGCAGGCGGCGGGTGTCAAAGCCTTCGCCGCTCCGCCCGCGCACCGTGTCCCGCAGCTGCGGGACTGGGCGGCCGAGGTCGCGGCCGGGCTGGACTCCGGGGTCCGGGTCTCGGTGCGGATCGAGGCGCCCGGGGACGACTTCACGATCGGCCGCTTCAGCGGGGTCGTCCAGGTGCACAGCCTCGCCGACCCCGGTGTCCTGATCGACGCGGCGGCGCTCTGGTCGGGTGACGACCGGTTCGGCCCGAGGGCCCGGATCGACGTCATGCTGGCCCTGCGCCGCGCCGCACAGTTGTGGCCACCGCTGGAACCCCTGCTCGGCGCCGCGGTCCCCGACGAAGTGGCGCTCGGCGACACCGACATCACCGAACTGCTCACCACTGCCGCGCCCTTGCTGGCCACGGCGGGTATCGAGGTGCACTGGCCCGCCGATCTCGCCCGCGACCTGAGCGCCAAGGCCGTCGTCGGCGGAGGCACCGCGCCACCGGCCGACCTCCCGTCCTTCTTCGCCGGCGGTTCGCTGCTGCAGTTCGACTGGCAACTGGCGCTCGGCGGCGCTCCCCTCACCGCGGCCGAGATGGACGAGCTGGCCGAGGCCCACCGTCCTGTCGTGCGGCTGCGGGATCAGTGGGTACTCGTCGACCCGGCGCTGGCGGCGAAGGCGCGGGACCGGGCCTTGAAGCCGCTGACCCCGATCGACGCGCTCGGTGCCGCCTTGAGCGGGACGGCGGAGGTCGACGGCGAACGCGTCGACGTCCTCACCGACGGCTGGCTCGCGGCGCTACGGGAACGGCTGCTCGCACCGCCGGAACCGCAGGCTCCGCCACGAGGTCTGGCCGCGACGCTGCGCGACTACCAGCTGCGGGGCCTGCAATGGCTGACGGCGATGACGTCGATCGGGCTCGGTGGCTGTCTCGCCGACGACATGGGTCTCGGCAAGACGATCACGCTGATCTCGCTCCATCTGCATCGCGCGGACGGCCCGACCCTGGTCGTCTGCCCGGCGTCGCTGCTGGGCAACTGGGAACGCGAGATCACCCGGTTCGCCCCCGGTGTCCCGGTGCGGCGGTTCCACGGCACCGAGCGCTCCCTCGACGAACTCGGCGACGGTTTCGTGCTCACGACCTACGGCACCCTGCGCGTCGACCCGGAACCGCTGGGGAACATCCACTGGGGACTTCTGGTCGCCGACGAAGCCCAGCACGTCAAGAATCACCGCTCCGGCACGGCGAAGGCGTTGCGAACGCTGACGTCCTCGGCGCGGGTGGCGTTGACGGGCACCCCGGTGGAGAACAATCTCGCCGAGCTGTGGGCGATCCTGGACTGGACGACACCGGGGCTGCTCGGCACGATGGCCGACTTCCGCCGGGTGTGGGCGAAACCGGTCGAGTCCGGAAAGGACCCTGAAGCGGCGGAGCGTTTGTCCCGGCTTGTCCGCCCGTTCCTGTTGCGTCGTCGCAAATCCGATCCGGGGATCGCGCCGGAGCTGCCCGCCAAGACCGAGACCGACAGGCCGGTGACGCTCACCGCGGAGCAGGCGGCCCTGTACGAGGCGACGGTGCGGGAGCTGATGGCCGAGATCGCGGGCAGCGAGGGCATCGCGCGGCGGGGCCGGATCGTCAAGCTGCTCACTGGGCTCAAACAGATCTGCAACCACCCGGCGCAGTACCTCAAGGAACCGTCCGAAGCGGTGCTGGACGGCCGGTCGGGCAAGCTCGAACTGCTCGACGAACTGCTGGGCACCATCCTCGCCGAGGACGGCGCGGTGCTGGTGTTCACCCAGTACGTCGCCATGGCGCGGCTGCTGGAGCGGCATCTCGCGCAGCGCGGGATCGGCACGCAGTTGCTGCACGGTGGCACGCCGGTGCCCAAGCGTGAGGATCTCGTGCGCCGGTTCCAGGCCGGTGAGGTGCCGGTGTTCCTGCTGTCGCTCAAGGCGGCGGGGACCGGGCTCAACCTGACCCGCGCCGATCACGTCGTGCACTACGACCGCTGGTGGAACCCTGCGGTGGAGGATCAGGCGACCGACCGGGCGTACCGGATCGGGCAGACCAGGCCGGTGCAGGTGCACCGGCTCATCGCCGAAGGGACGGTCGAGGACCGGATCGCGGCGATGCTGCGGGAGAAACGCGCGCTCGCCGACGCGGTACTCGCCGGCGGCGAGGCCGCGCTGACCGAATTGACCGACGAGGAGCTGGCCGATCTGGTCGAGTTGAGGAGCCGCCGATGAGCACCCCCGACGATCGCGTCCGCGGTTTCCCCGCTTTCGGTCCTCAAGGCGGGCACGGCCAGTTCGCCCGCTCGTGGTGGGGCCGGGCGTGGATCAACGCCATGGAGGACACCGCACTGGACCTGCGCCAGCTCAAACAGGGCCGCAAGTACGCCGCGGCGGGCCGGGTCGGTCCGATCACGGTCAGTCCCGGGCGGATCGCGGCCGTGGTCGACGACCAGGAAGGCCAGTACCGCACCGAGGTCCGGCTCGCGGAACTGACCGGGGACGACTGGGACCGTTTTCTCGACAGGGTCGCCTCCCGGGCCGGGCATCTCGCCGCGCTGCTGGACCGGGACATGCCGCATGACCTCGTCGAGGCCGCCGACGACGCCGGGGTGCATCTGCTGCCCGGCATCGGGGACCTCGACCCGGACTGCGACTGCCCGGGTTGGGAGCTGCCGTGCCGTCACGCGGCGGCGCTGTCGTTCCAGGCCTCGTGGCTGCTCGACGCCGATCCCTTCGTGCTGCTGCTGATGCGCGGCAAGGGGGAACGGGAACTGCTCGACGAGTTGCAGCGGCGGAACGCGCCCCGGTTCGTGCGCACCGGGGACGACGGCATCACGGCCGATCGGGCCTACGCCGACGAGCCGGGCCCACTGCCGGACCTCGCCGCGTTCGTGCCAGCGGGCGGACCGACCGTGCCGGAAGCGCCCGGCATCCCGGCGGAGACCTTCGCGCTGCTGGTCGCCAACGCCAGCCAGACGGCCACCGCGCTGCTGACCTCGCAGCCGAAGCTCACCCGCAAGCAGGACGCGGTCCGCCTCGCCGCCACCCGTCCGGAGACAGCGGATCGTCTGCGCCCGGCCGAGAACGGCGAGGGCTTCGACCGGGCGGTACTCGCCTGGCGGCACGGTGGCCGGGCCGGTCTCGAGGTCCTGGAGACCGCGTGGACACCGCCGTCGCAGGCGATGGGCCGGGCGCGGGCCGCCTTCGCCGAGGTGGTGGACGATCCCGGCGAGGGGGTGGACGTCGAACGCAACCGGTGCACCGTGCACGGGACAGGCGTGCAGGTGCGGCTGGGCAAGGACGGGCTCTGGTACCCGTATCGGGATCAGTGGCCCGCCGGTCCGCCCGAAGCCGACCCGGGTGCGCTGTTCGCCGCGCTGCTGGGCTGATCCCACTGCCGTCCTCGCCGCAGCTGGTCCAGCTGTGGCGAGGACAGGTGGAGGATCCGATAGCGCACCTCGTCCGATTCCGGGGCGTCACCGGACCACAGGCTGTAGCGCACGACTTGCCAGGTTCGCGGGTCGACGGCGAGGGCGCCCGAGTGCGCGCCGTCCTGGCGCAGGTGCTCGCGAAGCCCGTCGAGAGCCTCGCCCAGGAAGGCGACCGGGTCGGTCTCGGCGGGGATCGAGACGACGTGTTTTCCCGCCGTGACAGGAGGAGCGCCGAACGCCGGCCCCTCCTCGAACCCCAGCACGGTCCAGTGCTGCACGGCGGGACGCCCGAACGAGTCGACGATGCCGCTGAACGGGCCGCCGAACAGGAAGGCGTTCATCCCGGCCTCGTCGTGCCACAGGTAGAAGGGCGAGTACTGGTTCAGCGTCGAGCCGTCGACGCCGCGTTCACGGATCCCGTACACCTTCAGCCCCAGGCCGCCGAAGTCGTCGAGCAGATGTCCGCGCGTGGCGACGCGTTCGCGGATGATGCCCATGTCGTAGTCGGCGGGGAGGGTGATCTCGTACTGCATCGCATGCATGCCGTACATACTAGTAGGTACAGTGCTGTGATCGCCGTAGTCCGGCCTGGTAGCGGCCGGGGGTTTCCCCGACGACGGCGACAAAGGCCTCGATGAAGCTGGTGGGGTTCGCCCAGCCCAGCCGGGACGACACGGTGGTCACCGCGTGACCGTCACCGAGCAGGACGAGGGCGTGCTGGACGCGGAGCATGCTCCGCCACTGCCGGAAGCTCACGCCGAGTTCGTCCTGGAACAGCCTGGTGAGCACACGCTCGCTGGCGCCGGCGGTCCGCCCGAGTTCGCGCAGGGTCGCGGAGTTGGACGGGTCGGCGTGCAGCAGCGCGGTGACCGTTCGCAGCCTGTCGTCGGCGGGTTCGGGCAGGTAGATCTCCTGCGGCTCGGCGTCGGTGAGTTCGTCGATGATCAGGCCGCGGAGCCTGCGGCGGGGCCCCGGCTCGCGAGCACGTCCGTCGCTGAGCGCCAGGAGCACCTCGCGCAACAGTGGTGTCACGGCGAAGACCGACGGCAAGGCGGGAAGGAAGCGGCACAGCCGGACGGGCAAGTCGATGCGCCGGACATCGGTCTCGCCGTACGCCCGATGAGAGTGCTCGAATCCCGGCGGCGTCCAGGTGATCCGGTTCGCCGGCGCGACCCAGGTCCCCCGCGCGGTGGTGGTCGCGAGCGCGCCCGTGGACGGGTAGAGCAGCTGACCCCGGACATGGGAATGCGGGCCGACCGTCTGCCCGTGGGCCAGCGATCCCCGACCCGTGTCACCTGGCGGGAGGCTTTGGCGGAATTCGAGCATAATGCGTCAGGATATCGGTACTAGGACGCCGCGACCTGGGCGAAACTCGAAGGCATGGCCACATCGAAAGAGACCAAGCCTGTCGTGATCGTGGGAGCCGGGGTGTCCGGACTGGCGCTCGGCAACTTCCTGCTGCGTGAGGGAATCGACTGTGTCGTCCTCGAACGGCGCAGCCGCGAGTACGTCGAGCGACGGCAGCGTGCCGGAGTCATCGACACCCGTGCCACCCGAGTCTTCCGCAAACGCGGCCTCGAAGACCGGGTCGTCGGCGGAGCTCCCGTCCAAGCCGGCCTCGGCTTCCGTGTCGACGGTCAGGACCGGTGGCTGGAACTCCCCGCCGAAGAACACGTCGAGGGCCGGTTCTGCCCCCAGCAGGTCCTCGTCCGGAACCTCATCACCGTGTTCGAGCAGGACGGAGGCGATCTGCGGTTCGACACCGAAGTGACCGTGGAGGACATAGACCGTCCTCGCGTCCGGCTCGGTGACGGGTCGATCATCGAAGGGGATTTCATCGCCGGATGCGACGGCAGCCACGGCGCGACCCGCGCCGCCATCCCCGAGGACCGGATCACCCGCCACTCCCACGAGTACGGCTACGCGTGGCTGGTCGTCCTCGCCGAGGTGCCCGCCGTCCGCCCGACGTTGCTGGCGATCCACCGGCGCGGTTTCGCGGCCCAGTTCGGGCGGGGGCCCACGGCGAGCCGGTTCTACCTCCAGTGCCCGCTTGACGACACCGCCGAGGATTGGCCGGACGAGCGCGTCTGGAGCGAACTCGAAACACGTTTCGGCGAACGTCTGCCCACGAGAGGGCCGATCGTCGAGAAGCAACCGATGCCGCTGCGGGGCGAGGTGCTCAGCCCGATGAGTCACGGCAAGCTCCACCTGCTCGGCGACGCCGCGCACATCGTCCCGCCGGCGAGCGCGAAAGGAATGAACCTCGCCCTGTACGACACCGACGTCTTCGCCGACGCTCTGGTCCGCTACTACCGGGACGACGACCCGAGCCTGCTCGACGCCTACTCCGACACCCGCCTGCGCGACGTGTGGAACTACCAGGCTTTCGCGACGTGGTTCACCGACACCATCCACGACGCCGGGGACCCGGGCCATCGTGGGGAGTTCCGTCATCGGGTGGCACGCGCGAACTTCGAGCGCCTGTTCACTTCGGACACGGCGAACCGGCTGCTCGGCGAGTTCATCGCCGGTCTGAACTGAGCGCTATTTCTTGCTGAGCCGGATGATGCCCTCGCCGCCTTGCACGGCGACGACGACGATCGTCTGGCGGTTGATCCGGTGGATCATCCCCGGCGGACCGGAGACCGCCTCACCCATTCCGCCGGAAGCGGGCGCCAGTCCCACTCTTCCGGCCTGGACCGTGACCGAGAGCGGCCCCGCTCCGCCGTCGTTGGGGATCTGATCACCGGTCCGCACCAGGATCTCGCACTCCCCGTCGGCGCAGGCCTTCAGATCCCGGCCGTCCGTCGCGGTGAACGGGGTGCCGGACGGGGCCGCCGCGTCCATCATCGGAACGTTCTCCGTGGACGGTCTCACGCTCGCCGCCGCGAACAGCGGTGTCGGCTCGGTTCTCGCGCAACCGGAGGCGAGCAGCGCCAGGGGAATCAGGACCAGGCATCTTCGGCGATCGACCATGACCGAGGAACGTAGCCCACCCGCGTGCCCTTGGATGCACCCGAATTCCGCAATCCTGCGGCTGTTCGCAGTGCTGTGCGCCGGTCCGGCCGGGGTAATCGGCCGGACCGGCGCACCACGTGGTCGGGTGCGCACTGAGCGTGGAAAAGCGTCCCGCTCAGACTTCGGCCCGGGCGATGATGGCCCGAGTGTCCACACCGGACGGAAGCGTGCCGAACGCGACGCCCCAGTCGCCACCGAGCCGCGACGCGCAGAACGCGTCGGCCACCGACGGCGTCCCGTGCCGCACCAGCAGTGAACCCTGGAGCACCAGCGCCATCGATTCGACCAGCCGCCGCGCCCGGTACTCGATGTCGGACAGGTCGGACAGCTCCTTGCGCAGCCGCCCCGTCGCGTCGTCCAGCCGGGTGTCGGCGCCGGCCGCCTGCTCGACCTCCGCGAAGTACGCCGCCACCGACTCCGGCTGCTTGGCCATCGCCCGCAGCGCGTCCAGCGCCGCGACGTTGCCCGAGCCCTCCCAGATCGACATGAGCGGTGCCTCGCGATAGAGCCGCGGCATCCCCGACTCCTCGACGTACCCGTTGCCGCCCAGGCACTCCAGCGCCTCGACCGCGTGCGACGGGCCGCGCTTGCACACCCAGTACTTCGTCACCGCCAGCCCCAGCCGCCGGAAGGCCTGTTCCTGCTCGTCACCCGGCCGGTCGGTGGCCGCCGCCAGCCGCATCCCGACCGTCGTCGCCGCCTCGGACTCCACGACGAGGTCCGCCAGCACGTTGCCCATCAGCGGCTGGTCCACCAGGGCCGCGCCGAACGCGCGACGGTGGCGTGCGTGGTGGACGGCCCGCACGGCGCCGTACCGCATCCCCGACGCGCTCCCGACCGCGCAGTCCAGCCGGGTGTTGTTGACCATCTCGATGATGGTGCGCACCCCGCGGCCTTCTTCGCCGATCAGCCAGCCGATCGCGTCGTCGTACTCGATCTCCGACGAGGCGTTGGACCGGTTGCCGAGCTTGTCCTTGAGCCGTTGCAACCGGATCCCGTTGCGCGAGCCGTCCGGCAGGACGCGGGGGAGCAGGAAGCACGACAGCCCGCCGGGTGCCTGGGCCAGGGTGAGGAACATGTCCGACATCGGCGCCGAGGTGAACCACTTGTGCCCGACGATCACGTAGCTGCCGTCCCCGAGGGGCCGCGCCGTGGTCGTGTTCGCGCGGACGTCGGAGCCGCCCTGCTTCTCCGTCATCGACATCCCGGCGATCAGCCCGCGCTTGGAGCTCGGCTCGCGCAACCCGAAGTCGTACTCCGTCGCCGCCAGCAACGGCTCGTACCGCTCGGACAGCTCCGGATTGAACCGCAACGCCGGAACCGCGGCGTAGGTCATCGAGATCGGACAGGTGTGTCCCGCGTCGACCTGGCCCCAGACGTACATCTTCGCCGCTCGCGCGGCGTGCGCGCCGGGCCGGGAATCCCGCCACGGTGTCGCGTGCAGCCCGTAGGACACCGCGACATCCATCAGCTCGTGCCAGTACGGATGGAACTCGACCTCGTCGATCCGGTTCCCGACCCGGTCGTGTGTCCGCAGCACCGGCTCGTTCTCGTTGACCAGCCTGCCCCACTCCTGGGCCTGCTCACTCCCGGCCAGCCTCCCCAGCGCGTGCAGTTCCGCCACCGCCCAGCCGGCGTCCGCCCGCTCCAGGCCTTCCAGCAGGGCCGGATCGGCGGCGACGTCGTAGTCCGCCAGCGGCGGCACCTGGTTGGTGACCTCATGAGTGCCCGGCATCGGAACCTCCCAAAGAACGCAGGACGAAAGTGCGCAGCCCGGACACCTCGTCCGCGCTGCCGGTGGTCAACGGGCCGATCAGCACTTCGGCCGCCGCGCCGACGAGCGCCGCGGCGGTGACTTCGGCGTCCTGGGCGGGGAACACCCCGGACCGGACGCCGTCGGCCACGTGCTGGGCGACGACATCACGGAACGCGCGCCGGAACACCAGCCGCTCGGCTTCGATCGGCGCGTCGACGGGCTCGGCCAGCAGCGCGTACGCCATCCGCGGGGTCTTCAGTGCCCGGCTCGCGAAGGTGTCGAAGACGGCCACGACCCGATCGGCCGGTGCGCCGGGCAGCTCCGACACCGCGCGCACCGCCTCGACCTCGCGCGTGACGACCTTCCGGAACAACTCCACGACCAGCGCGGCCTTGGTGGGGAAGTGGCGGTACACGCTCCCGACGGCCACTCCGGCGCGCTCCGCGACCGCCGAGACCGAGCAACCCGCGTACCCGCGCTCGGCCAGCTGCTCGATGGCGGCGGCGAGGACGGCGTCACGCTGGGCGTCGAGGCGCTCCTGGACCTTCGGTGTTCGGCGGTACGGCACTCAAGAAGTGAAGCACTGATTCACACCTTCAGTCAACGCGTCAGACCACGGCGAGCCGGTCCACCAGCAGCTTCACCCTCTGTTCGGCGTACTCCGGCGGAAGCCGTCCCGCCCGGGTCAGGGTGGCCAGCCCGTGCAGGGCCGCCCAGAACACCTCGGTGAACACCCCCGGGTGGACGCCCTCGCCGGCGACCTCGCCGAGACTTTCCAGCAAGGCCGCGAAGGCGTCCTTCAGCGGCTCCGGGGTGTCCTCCTGAGCGAACGCCAGGCCGCCGTCGAGCTGGAACATGGCGTCGTAGACCGCCGGGTTGCGCACGGCGAAGTCGAGGTAGCCGAGGGCGAGCGCGGTGACTCGGGCGCGAGGGCCGTCCACGGCGGCGGTCTCGGCCCGGATCGCCGCGGCCATCTCGGCGGCACCCTCGAGGGCGACGGCGCCGATGATCTCGCGCTTGCCCCGGAAATGGCTGTAGAGCACGGGCTGGCTGTAGTCGATGCGCTCGGCGAGCCGGCGTGTGGTGACCGCGTCCCAGCCCTGCTGCTCGGCGAGTTCGCGGGCCGTCGCCACGATGAGACGCTCTCGTTCCGCCCGTTCGCGCTGCTTGCGTTCCTGTACCGACATAACTCGATCCTAGCATCGCTAGACAATCGAGCGGTAGTAGTACTAGCGTTGCCTCATCAGCTAGCAACACTAGATTTTCGGGAAGGTCAGCATGCTCAACGCACTCGCGGTCTCCACCATCGTGGTCGTCGGCGTGATGGTGGGGGTGGAGTTCTCCGTCGCCTTCGTCATGAACCCGATCTTCAACGGACTCCCCGAGGACAGCGGCCAGCTCGGCCGTGCCCACGGGGGCCGGATGCTCGGCGCCGTGATGCCGTTCTGGTACATCGGCTCACTCGTCCTGAGTGCGGCCTGGGCCATCGCCGGCTGGGATCGCCCAGGCGCCGCGCTCGTCGTCGTCGCGGCGGCGCTCCTGATCGTGAGCGTGCTCATGTCGATCCTGCTGCTCGTCCCGATCAACAACCGGGGCAAGAAGTGGACCCCCGAGAACCGGCCCGAGGACTGGAAGGAACAGATGAACCGCTGGGACCGGTTCCACTACCTCCGCGTCGCCGTCATCATCGCCGCCTTCGCCCTGCTGGCCGCCGCCCTCGTCGGAAACTAGAGCGCCGCCACGGCCTTGGCGATCCCCTTCTTGTCGTACGCGCCGGTGGGCATGGTCGAGGCATGCGCGTGCCGGACGACCCCGTCGCGGTCGATCAGCACGCTGCCCGACTGCTGCAACATCTTCTTCGCCAGCCCGAAGGCCTCGTGCGGAGTGCCGTTCCGCCCGGTGACCACCCGAAGCGACAACCCGCGCTTCGCCCGCCACGCCGCGGCTTCGGCACGTCCCTCGGGAACGGCGATCAGAACGCGCACGCCCGCGGCGGCCAGCTCCTCGGACCGCCTCGCGAGGTCCTTGACGTGACCGGTGCAGACAGGGCACGTGGTCGAGCGCATGAAGTAGAGCAGCACGTGTTCGGTGCCGCGGTAATCCGAAAGCCGGACCACCTCACCGGAGGTGTCCTCCAAAGCGAGGTCGAGGGCAGTGGATCCGATTTCGAGCATGACGACTCCTCAAGAAACAGGGGGAAGGGGGAAATTACGGAAGCAGCGACTGGCGGACGGTCGCCCGCGCCCGGTGCAGCCGGGACTTCATCGCCGCCGTGCTCAGGCCGAGCGCGTCCGCGACCGTCCGGCCCGGATAGCCCTGGATGTCACGCATGATCAAGACGCGACGCTGGTCAGCGGGCAGCTCGGCGATCGCCGCGGCCACCCGTCGCGCCTCCAGCCGCTCCAAGGCGTCGTCCTCCGCCGAGACCACCGCGCCGAAATCGGCCAGATCGTCACCGCGCACCGCCCGCCGAGCCCGGCGCAGGCACTCATTGCGCACGATCCGGAACATCCACGACGCGAGCGCCCCGGTCGCCCGCAAAGTGCCGATCTTGCGGTACAGGATGATCAGCGCCTCCTGCGCCGAATCCTCCGCGTCCTCCGGCGAGGCACACAACGAACGCGCGAACCGCTGCACATGCGGATGGGAACCCGAGACCAAGGCGGCGATGGCGGCCGCGTCCCCACCCTGTGCGGCTGCGACCAAAGACTCCCTCGGCCACTCGGACTCCACGACTACCTCCTTTCGCACCGGGCTTGTCCCGGCCCTTACAAGAGCAGGCACCCCCACCAAAGGATTCAGCCCACGCCCCACAGCCGCACGTGACCCCGCTCACGCCCCGTTCGACACAGGCCCAGCTCACCCGATGGCATGATCGCCGCTATGACATGGACCGCCCCCGAGGTGACCCGTCCGTCCGGCGACACCGCCGCCGACGAACGCGTTCTGCTTCCCTCCCTGCTGAACTGGCACCGCAGCACCTTCCTCCACAAACTCGCCGGCCTCACCGGAGAACAGCTCGCCCAGGCGTCGGTCCCGCCCTCGAACCTCACCCTCCTCGGCCTCGTCCGGCACCTGGCCAAGGTCGAACGCTTCTGGTTCCGCCTGCGCTACGCCGGACAGGACATCGACCCCCTCTACGACCCCGCCCTCGGCAAGGACCACGACTTCGAAGTCCTCGACGCCGAGCAGGCAGAAAAGGCCTACGACGTCCTGCTCGAAGAGATCCGCCTCGCCGACGAAGCCGCCGCCGGAGGGTCCCTCGACGACACCTTCGACCTCGGTGACGCCCCGTTCTCACTGCGCATGCTCTACATCCACATGATCGGCGAATACGCCCGCCACAACGGTCACGCCGACCTCATCCGCGAACGCGTCGACGGCCACACCGGAGCCTAGGAGCCACCATGGAATACGGATTCGTCGGCGCCGGTGAGATCACCGCCGCCATCGTCGAAGGCCTCAGCAAGGACATCGCCGACCCGCCCTCGATCTTCCTCTCGCCCCGCAGCCGCAGCGTCGGCCAAGAACTCTCGGCCCGCTTCGCCAACGTCGAAGTCCGCGACAGCAACCAGGCCGTCGTCGACAGCGCCACCACCATCGTGCTCGCCGTCCGCACACCGATCGCCGAAGAAGTCCTCCGGGACCTCACCTTCCGGCCAGACCACGTCCTGATCAGCGCCCTCGCCGGCGTCCCCCTCGACCAGCTTCGCGAATGGGCCGCCCCGGCACGCGAAGTCGTCCGGAGCATCCCGCTGCCCCCGGCCGCCCGCCGCCAGAGCCTCACCGCCATGTACCCCGACAACCCCGAAGCCCGAGCCCTCTTCGACAGCATCGGCGGAAGCGTCGTCCCCGCCGCGGAGAAGGACCTCGACATCTTCAGCGGCGCCACCGCCACCTTCGCCGCCCACCTCGACTATCTCGGCACCATCGCGGCCTGGATGACCGACCAGGGCATCGACGACACCACCGCGACCGCCTTCACCAGCCACATCTTCGGGCAGCTCGGCCAATCCCTCCTCGAGCAGAGCGGCTCCCTCGAAACCCTCACCGGCAAGCACATGACGCCCGGCGGGCTCAACGAACACTTCCTCACCGACCTGCGCACCAACGGCGTCCCCGACACCGTCCGCCAGGCCCTCGACGGAATCCTCACCAGGCTGCGAGACAAGTGAGCGTCGTCGACAGACTCCGGGCGGCCGGATGCGTCTTCGCCGAAGACGAAGCCCGGCTGCTCGGCGCCGAAGCCCGCACACCCGCCGAGCTCGACACCCTGGTCCAGCGCCGCGTCGACGGCGAACCGCTCGAAGTCATCCTCGGCTGGGCCGAATTCCACGGCCTCCGCATCACCGTCGAACCCGGCGTCTTCGTGCCACGCCAACGCTCCGAACTCCTCGTCCGGCACGCCCTCACCCTCGCCGGACCGGGAGCGGTCGTCCTCGACCTCTGCTGCGGCACCGGCGCGCTCGGCGCCGCCCTCGCCACCGAACTCCCCGGAATCCGGCTCTACGCGGCCGACATCGAACCCGCCGCCGTCCGCTGCGCCCGGATCAACGTCGCCGAAGCCGGGGGAGAGGTCTTCGAAGGCGACCTCTACACACCTCTTCCCGCGTCACTGCGAGGCACCGTCGATCTCCTCGTCGTCAACGCCCCCTACGTCCCCACCGACGCCATCGCGATGATGCCGCCCGAAGCACGCGACCACGAACCCCGCGTCGCCCTCGACGGCGGCCACGACGGCGTCGAGGTCCACCGCCGTGTCGCCGCCGAAGCTCCACAGTGGCTCGCCCCCGGCGGGCACCTGCTCGTCGAGACCGGTGAAAGCCAGGCCGCGAACACCGCGGAAGCCATGGCGCACAACGGTTTGAAGCCCGAAGTGATCACCGACGACGACCTGTACGCGACGATTGTTGTCGGAGCCCGCCACTAGGGTGCCCGCCGTGACCGACTACCTCGACATCACCCGCACCGCTTACGACACCGTCGCGGCCGACTACGCCGAACTCCTCCGCGACCACCTCGCCGGATCCACCTGGGACAGGGCCATGCTCGGCGCGTACGCCGAACTCGTCCAGGCCGCCGGCGGCGGACGCGTCGCCGAAATCGGCTGCGGCACCGGCCGCATCACCGACTATCTCCACGGCCTCGGGCTCGACGTCCGCGGGGTTGACCTCTCGCCGGGAATGCTCGCCGTCGCCCGTGAGTGGTACCCGCACCTGGACTTCGAAATCGGGGAGATGCCCGGTTTGTCCATTCAGGACGGTGCACTGGCCGGCGTCGTCGCCTGGTACTCGATCATCCACACCCCACGCGAACGACTGCCGGAGATCTTCGCCGACTTCCACCGGATCCTCGCCCCGGGCGGCCACCTCATGGTGGCGTTCCAGGTCGGCGACGAAGTGCGCCACATCGAGCACGCGTACGGGCACGACATCACCTGCGACGCGTACCGGCTCTCCCCGGAGAAGATCGCCGGGCAACTGGGGGAGGCGGGGTTCAGTGTGCTGTCCAAGCTCGTCCGTGAGCCGTCCGGGGAATTCGAGAACACCCCGCAGGCCTACCTGATCGTCCGCAAGCCGTAGGTCACGGACGCCGGGCCTCGACGAGCCAGGCCGCCGAGCCGTAGAAAACGCCTCGGCCGGTCTGGTGCTCGGCGAGGTCGGCGCGCAACGTCGCGACGGCCTTGTCACGGGTGACTTCGTCGAGGTCGCTCAGCCGTCCGCCATGCTGCTCGATGATGAACCCGGCAGCGTCGTCGACGTCCTGACCGAAGTACATCGGCTTGTTCACCTCGGTACACCGGACGTCGGCGTATCCGGCGGACGTCAGCAGCCCTTCGATTTCCGCCGGATCGCTAAGCGCGAGATTCACCGACGGCACCTCACGGCCCGCCGCGAAGATCGTCCTGAACGTCGTGATCCATTCGTTGAGCCGAAACGGCTGCCACGTCAGCAGCACAAGACGGCCCCCTGGCCGCGTCGCCCGGGCCAGATTGGCGAACGCGGCCAGGGGACTACCGAAGAACATCGATCCATGCCTGCTGATCACCACGTCGAACCCCGAGTCGGGAAACGCCTGGACCTGAGCGTCCACCTGCTCGAACGAAACGTTGGGAACACGCTCCTCTTCAGCGAGGCGCCGAGCGAGGCCGAGCATCTCACCGGACAGATCGACACCCAGCGCGGAACCCTCGACAGCGAGCCGTGCCGCGTCCCGCGTCGTCTGACCGGCTCCACAGCCGACATCGAGGACACGATCCGTCGCCTGGACGCCGGCCGCGGAGAAGAAGGTGTCGCGGTACGCGGCGACACCGTCGTTGAACCGCTGCGCACGCTTCGCCCACAGTGCGCCTTCAGCACCATTCCACGCCTTCAACATCCGCTCGTTGGACGGATCGACACGCACAGCGGTGCTCTCGGACATTTCGGTGACCCCCAGGTTCGATTCCCAGGCAAGACCATAGCGCGACCCCTCAGCGGAAAGCGGCGACGTTCCTCGCGGCCCACTCGGCGAACGACCGCGGCGGACGCCCGAGCACCCGCTCCACGGCCGGACTCACCCGCAACTCCGCCGGACTCGGCGAACTCAAGATGTCCAACGTGTCATCCGCGAGCTCCGCCGGCATGCTCTCGACCATCCCCGCCTTCGCCTCGGCCCGGGTGAGCTCATGAAAACGCACCGGCGAACCCAGCGCCCCGGCGAGCACCGCGGCCTGCTCGCGAGGCGTGATCACCGCCGGCCACCACAGAGCATTGGAGGCGAACCCACCCGGCCGCAGGATCGCCCAGTCCACACCGGACTCCCGCACCACGTCCTCCAGCGCCCGCATCGCGATCCGCGTCGCACCGAAAGGCCTGGTCGCCACACCCAACGTCGAGAGCAGGACCACCCGGCGAACCCCGCTCGCCACCGCCCGGCCGATGATCTCGGCCGGGTCGGCCCCGGCGGCGTGCAAATCACCGGACAGCAGGAGGAACAACGCCTTCGCCCCGGCCAAGGCGGACTCGAGGCCCGCGGGCTCCGCCAGATCGGCCACCACATGCCGTCCGCCCTCCGGCGCCTCGACAGCGTGCCTCGACACCGTCGTCACCTGCTCCCCGGCCGCGACCAGCGCGTCGGTCAACGGGCGGCCGATGTTCCCGGTAGCCCCGGTCACCACGATCATGAAACAACTCCTTCGTCCGATTTCCCTGTGGTCAGGACGCTAGGAGCCGAGCTAACTTTTGGTAAGGACATACCTTCGGGTAAGCTCCCGACGTGGCAGGAGGCGCGCAGATCACCCAGGGCGACACCAAGACGAGGTATGAGGTGTTTCACACCGACTGCCCCGCCCGCGACGTGGTCGACCATGTCACCAGCCGCTGGGGAATCTGGGTGCTGATCTCCTTGCAGAGCAACGATCTCCGGTTCTACGAGCTACGCGAGAGCATCCGGGGAATCAGCGAGAAGATGCTCGCCCAATCACTACGCGTCCTGGTCCGAGACGGCCTGATCTGGCGGAAGGTCGAGCCGACCACACCACCGCAGGTCACCTACGGGCTGACCGAGTTCGGTAAAGAGGTCGGCGAGCCACTGGGGGAGCTGTTCGACCGCATCACCCAGCGGCTCGGATCCCGCGACGAGGAGTGACGGAGACCGTGACCACAGCGGCCCAAGAAGCCTTCCTGCGCGAATTCCATGCCCGGCACCCGGCAGCGACGTCGAACATGATGAGCCACGGCCGCGCGCCGGACGGGCGATCAAGCTACGAAATCCTCCGGGATCACGTCGCAGGGCAGCCGCGGATACTCGACCTCGGCTGCGGTGACGGCTTCCTCCTCGACCTGCTCGCCAAAGCCGGCCACCAGGTCGCCGGAGTGGACCTCTCGAGCGCCGACCTGGCACTCGCACGGCAGCGCCCCTCCCTCCACGACGCGCCGCTGATCACCGGGCGGGCACAGGAACTGCCTTTCCCCGACGGCGGCTTCGACGCATGCGTCTCCCACATGGCCTTCATGCTGATGCCCGACATCGACCAGGTCGCCGCGGAACTCGCCCGGATCCTGGTTCCCGGCGGGCGCTTGGCCCTGATCCTCAGCAGCGGCCAAGTCGGCGGAGGCGGAAGCTACGAACTGTTCCAGAAACTGATCCGCCCGGCCCTCGACGGCGCCCCGCCCGAACAGCGCATGCCCTCTTTGGGTGATCGCCGCACCCTGCACCGGGACGGTATCGACGAGATTCTCGTCCCCGCCGGATTCTCACCGGTCGCGTGGACGAGCGAACCCATCGACCTCGGCGGCACCGCGGAGCAGGTGTGGTCGCGCCTCTCCGCGATCTACAACTTCATGCCACTCGACCCGGCAGTCGTACAGTCGATCGAGCAGGATTTCCTGGCACGGACAACGGAACTGGCCGATTCCGACGGCCGGATCCCGTGCACGATGAACGTCCGCGTCGCCGTCGCCGACAGGGGAGAGGCGAGCGGGTAACGGTCACCCGCTCAACCAGGATCCTTGCGCTGATTGGCGTTGAAGCGCGCCTTCTTCTGCCGATTCCCGCAGGTACCCATGTCGCACCATTTGCGCGTGCGGCTTTGACTCGTGTCGAAGAACGCAGCCTGGCATGTCGGTGACGCGCACAAGGCCAATTTTCCGTCCCGCTCGCCGGAAATGACGCCGATCGCGTCGGCGGCGATCACGCCGAGGGCATCCTCCACGCAGTCCGGCGAACTCAGTCGCCACTCACGAGTGCCCTCGGGCGTCAGGACAGCCGCGGCCCGCCCCTGGATGCTGCGGTCGTTGATGATCCGGACAGCGGACGCCGGGGGAGCAGCGTGAATCGCGGCCGCTGTCGCGGCGGCGTGAATCGATTCTCTCAGCTGCCGAGCCAGTTCGAGCTGAGCGGCGGTGCAGGAGTCCACGGCGAGACCGCTCACCGCCAGCCAATCGACGAGCCGCTGCGGCGTGGGAATGCGCTCCAAAGCTTCGCCACGACGCTCCGTCAGCGTCGCGGTGAAGCTGGTCGCCAGCACGCTACCGAGGCGAAAGTCAGGGAACCCAGCAGACATGGGAACCACCTTAGCCGGTTGCGCACCCACTTCACGACATGTTAGAACCGTCTTAGCCGGTTCCATCATGGTCAGGAGGTTCCCATGTCCGACTCAACCAGCGAAGTACACGCATTCGAAGCCCACGCGACCGACGCCGACCTCGACGATCTGCGCGCACGACTGGCCGCGGCACGACTCCCGGAGGCCGAGACGGTCTATCGCGCCGCACCCGACCCGCGCCGATGGGACCAGGGCGTACCCCTCGCCGACCTCGTCGAAGTCGTGAACTACTGGCGCACCGAGTACGACTGGCGGACGTTCGAGAAGCGCCTCGATCACCTCGGCCAGTTCCGCACGACCATCGACGGTCTGGGAATCCACTTCCTGCACCGCCGATCCACGCGCGCGGACGCCACTCCGCTGATCCTGACGCACGGCTGGCCGGGCAGCATCGCCGAGTTCGTCGACGTGGTGGACGAACTGACAGATCCGAAAGACGCGACCGCGCCGGCGTTCCACGTCGTGATCCCGTCCTTGCCGGGCTTCGGCTACAGCGACAAGCCTGCCGCCACCGGCTGGGGGACCGAAAAGATCGCGGCGGCGTGGGTGGAACTGATGGGAAGGCTCGGCTACGGCAAGTTCGCGGCCCACGGGGGAGACTGGGGAGGCAACATCACCACGGTTCTCGCCGGCAGGTTCCCGGAAAACGTCCTCGGCATCCACACGACGTTCGCGGAGGGGCCGCCCGGATTGACGGCGGACGGACTGACGGCGGCCGAGCGCAAGTGGACCGAGGAAACCCACGATTTCTGGCATCACCGCGCGGCGTACGCGAAACAGCAGGCGACCCGCCCGCAGACCATCGGTTACTCACTCGTCGACTCACCGGTCGGGCTCCTGGCGTGGATCCTCGACAAGTTCTACGAGTGGACAGATACCGAAGACAGCCCGTTCGAGACGATTTCCAGGGACCGGATCCTCGACGACGTCACCCTGTACTGGCTGACGAGGACGGGCGCATCGTCAGCGCGCATCTACTACGAAAGCCACAACTCGCTGGACCCCGAACTCCGGGTCGACGTCCCGTCGGCGATCACGATCTATCCACGCGACATCGAGAAGTATCCACGCGCCTGGTCGCAGGAGCGGTACCGGAGGATCGTCCGCTGGCGTTCGCCTGAGCGCGGGGGACACTTCCCGTCGTTGGAGGTTCCCGAGTACTTCGTGAAGGACCTACAGGAAGGCCTCGTGGCGGTGCTGGCCTCTGATCGTCCTGCCTAGGAGGACAGCCAAGCTTCCAGCGCCGGTCCGGGCGGGTTGAGCCGACGAGCCCGGGCGATGTTCTCCTCGTCATCAGGAACAACCTCGACCAGGATCAGCACGCCCGCGCGAGCCTCGCCGACTCCGAACAGTCCTTCATCCGCCAACCTGCGCAGAGCCGTCTCCATCGCACGCAGCCGAAGATCAAACTCCGCGTCAGCCTCGTCGTCGTCGACGAGGTCGAACACCTCCGGCCGGGTGGCGAACAGGTCCCGGACCGGTTTCAGGTGTTGCTCGCCCAGGATCGAGAACGGCGAATCAGCGTAGGAGTAGCGGACCTCGTCGGCGTCAGTTCGCTGTGCCAGCGCCTCGTGCGACCACGCCGACAATGCCGGACCGAACGCCTCGCCAGGCGTGGTCAGCGTGACGTAGCAGAAGGTGTGGCCGGGGTTGTCGCGGAACAGGTCCGTGACCGCGGCGCGAGCTGCCGTGGTCAATGCGTCTGCAAGGTCTGCCTCGGTCGGAATCACCAGGGCATCGAACCACGGGGGTCGGCGGGGAGCGCTGATATCTCGACTACTTGACATAATGTACATTATCGGCACTTTGGCCGACCTGGATAACGAGGGTCGAGAGGGGTCTCTGGCTTGGTCCGAAGGGGCCTTTCGCTGCATGTCTCGCGAGGAAAGGCCCCTTCGTCGCGTCGGACGCGGGCATGGCTCCCTTCGGCCTTCTCTCAACTCGACTCCTGTCAACTTGCCTGAAACGGCCAAGGGCGCCCCCGGGAACACAAAAAGGATGACCGGACACCCACCCTCAATACGTCACTGTGACGAATTGAGGGTGATCATCTGTTGACTCGCGAGGCCGAGTAGACGCGCCAGCTCCGGCAAGCGCCGGGCCGCCTGGTCGCCACCGGCCCACCCGGCCTCAGGTTCCCGGTTCCACGCCGGGTGTGTCATGAGGGGTCCCCATGAGACGTTTTTTGTCCCACGGGGACCCCTCATGACGTGCGGGTGGGGGACGCTTTCCCGCGCCCCACCTCACCA
>NZ_JBHXJK010000138.1:0-21275 GCF_042723255.1 Amycolatopsis thailandensis | reverse complement strand
ACCCCCACCAACCAGACCACAGTGGACACACCGGATGAGACGACCGGCAACCCACCCTGCCCACCACCCCACCACAAGATCAACAAGCCCCACCAGGATCACCTAACAAACACACCGGTGGATCCAGGTTGAACGTCCCTATTCCCACACACCCCTCACCCAGAGCGACACTTTCGCGCCCTTACCGACCACATCGACTGGACACCTCGCCTTGGCTCCCTATAGGACACGAATTCGCCACTCATGCCCTCAGCCCGGCGCGGCTTGGTGGTTCGGCATGCCGACGAGCGAGTGTGAAACCCGCAAAACCGTGCGAACCATCCGAGCCGGGCACTCTCCTCAGCATTCCGTCATGAGGGGTCCCCATGGGACGAATTCCGTCCTATGGGGACCCCTCATGACACCCGGGACCGCCGCCGAACCGCTTCACGAGCGGCCACCGCACCACTCAGCCCCAGCACCCCCAAAGCCACCCCCGAGGTCACCGTCTCCACCGGCGACGCCGCCAGTGGCGAAACCCCGGTCACCGACTCCACCCCCACCACCGCGGTCAGCACGGCGTAAGCACCGATCGCCACCCACACCAGCCGCACGCGCCGCTGTTCCGTCCAGTCCGCGAACCGCAGCAGCCAGGCGAGCCCCGGCACGATGAGGATCGCGTGCATCGCCACCGCGTGCAGCGGCTTCAGCGCGCCGGCCGTCGTGTACGCGGCCTGCGGATTCCCGCCCCGCGCCTCGACGACACCGCTCGCGATCATCGCCGCGCCCGCCCCCAGCGCCACCAGCAGCGCGACGAAGCCGAACCGCACCGCGAGGCGCATGCTCGGCGTCGTCTCCCCTTCGCCGCGCATCGCCGCCGCGGTGAACGAGACCGCCGTCAGGATGAGGACGCCACCGCCCGCCGCGAGCGTCGTCGACACCGCGTTGTCGAAACCGGTCTCGAAGTTGAAATGCGACGGCACCCCGCGCCAGGCCTGCATGCTCACCAGCACCGTCTCGACGACACTCGCCCCGGTGAAAACGCCGAGCAGGACGTTCCGCACGCGCGGCCGCACCGCCACGTACGACGTCGCCCACGCGACGGTGGCCAGCGTCAGCCCGAACGACCACCCGAAGGTGACCGCTTTCCGCATCGAGAGCGGCCCGGTCCACGAACCGCCGGACGCGATCAGCACGACCGCGTGCACGAGACCACTCAGAAACAGCAGCGCCCCGGTCACGTAGGCGACGCGCTCGATCGTCCGAATCATGCCGTCGAGTGTCTGCCGGCACTCGAAGGAAAGCGTCGGCCGTGAAGCGACACCTCGGCTACGCCCGTTTACGTACCTGAGAGCCCCTCAGCGAAGACCGCGGTAGAGACCGACGGTCTGTTAGCCTGACGTCATCATGCCTCGCATCCTCGCCCGCGTCGCCGCGCTGATCGTCGTTCTCGCCCTCCTGTTCGGAGTGCCGTGGTGGACGATCGTCGGCTCCCCCGAACTCCCGGCCGCGCTCGAAGTCCTCGGCACGATCGTGTTCGCCGCGGCGGCCCTCGTCGTGCCCGCGTGCATGATCCTCGGCCACGGCCCGTGGCAGCGCGATCTCGCGGCGAAGATCGGCGACCTCTCCCTCGGGTTGATCTGGCTGCTGTTCTCGTTGTCGGTACTCGGGAACGTGCTACGGCTCGTGCTTTCGGTGTCCGGAGTGGACGGTGCGGCGGGGATCGTGTCCGGTGTCGTCTTGGCCGCCTTCGTGGCGCTGGCGGCATACGGGATGGCCGAAGCCCGGCGCGTGCCGCGGCTCAAGGAGCTCGACGTCGTGCTCCCCCGCCTCGGCGCGGGGCTCGACGGTCTCCGTTTCGCGATCATCACCGACACCCACTTCGGCCCGCTGAACCGGACGAAGTGGTCGGAGAAGGTCGTCGAGGTGGTGAACGAACTCGACGCCGACGTCGTGGCCCACGCGGGTGACCTCGCCGACGGTTCCGTCGCCAAGCGCGCACAGCAGGTCGCGCCGCTCGGGAAGGTGCGCGCGAAGCTCGGCAAGTTCTACATCACCGGCAACCACGAGTACTTCGGCGAGGCGCAGGCCTGGCTCGACCACATGCGCGACCTCGGCTGGGAACCGCTGCACAACCGGCACCTGCCGGTCTCCCAGGGCGGGGACACGCTCGTCTTCGCAGGCATCGACGACCCGACCGGCGCCGCCTCCGGCCTGCCCGGCCACGGTCCGGACCTGCCCGCCGCGCTCGACGGCGTCGCCGCGAGCACCCCGGTCGTCCTGCTCGCCCACCAGCCGAAGCAGGTCAAGCAGGCCGCCGAGGCGGGCATCGACCTCCAGATCTCCGGGCACACCCACGGCGGCCAGATCTGGCCGTTCCACCTCCTGGTCCGGCTCGACCAGCCCGTCCTGGCCGGGCTTTCGCGCCACGGCGAGCGCACGCAGCTCTACACGAGCCGCGGCACCGGCTTCTGGGGACCGCCGCTGCGCGTCTTCGCGCCGAGCGAGATCACGCTCCTGACCTTGCGAAACGGCAAGTAGTCGACTGGTTGCGACGCCTTCGGGCATCGCGACGGCCATCACCGACAAATTTTTTTGTCTTGACAATCAGAGCGTTCGGAGCGAGAGTTGTGCCCATCGAACCCCGCTCCGAAAGGCCGAGACGATGACCATCGCCGCCACCCGAACCACCACCGCCGTTCCAGCCCGCGCCCTGCTCGCCGCCGGCGCGGTGTCAGGCCCGGTGTACTTCCTGGTTTCCCTCACGCAGGCCGCCGTCCGCGACGGTTTCGACGTGACGAAGCACCCGGCGAGCATGCTGAGCAACGGCGACGCGGGCTGGATCCAGGTGACGAACTTCCTGGTCACCGGCGTCCTGATGATCGCGGGCGCGATCGGGTTGAGCCGGACGCTGGAACCGGGCAGAGGCAGCACCTGGGGCCCACGACTGCTGGGCGTCTTCGGTGTCAGCCTGCTCTTCGCCGCGGTCTTCAAAGCCGACCCCGGTAACGGCTTCCCGGTCGGCACCGGCCCGGCCACCATCAGCACCGCCGGGGTCCTGCACATGGCCGCCGGTTCGGTCGGCTTCCTCTCGCTGATCGTCGCGACCTTCGTGTTCGCGAGCCGCTTCTCCCGCGAGGGCCACCGCGGCTGGGCCGTCTACTCCCGCGCCACCGGCATCGCGTTCTTCGTTTCTTTCGCCGGGATCAGCTCCGGCAACGCGAACGCCGTCGTGATGCTCGCCTTCTGGGCCACCGTGTTGCTGGCCTGGGGCTGGGTCACCGCCTTGATCGTCCGCTCCGCCCGCTAGACAAACCGAGGAGAATTCCCGCCATGAGCACCGTGACCTCGCAAGACGGCACCACCATCGCCTACACTCGCACCGGCTCCGGCCCCGCCGTCATCCTGGTCGACGGCGCGATGTGCCACCGCGAGTTCGGCCCGGCGGCGCCGCTGGCCGCCGAACTGGCCCCGCACTTCACCGTCTACACCTACGACCGCCGCGGCCGCGGCGAAAGCGGTGACACCGAGCCGTTCTCCGTGGCCCGCGAAGTCGAGGACCTCGCGGCACTGATCAAGGAGGCCGGTGGGACCGCCCACGTCTACGGGATCTCGTCCGGTGCCGCGCTCGCCCTCGAAGCCGCGAAAGCCGGGCTGCCGATCACGAAACTCGCGGTCTACGAATTCCCGCTGGTCGTCGACGACACCCGTCCGCCGGTCCCGGCCGACTACACCGAACGGCTGGACACGGCCATCGCCACCGGGAAGCCAGGTACCGCCATCAAGACCTTCATGCGCGACGGCGTCCGCGTCCCGGCGCCGGTCGTGTTCATGATGCGGCTCATGCCGGCCTGGCCGAAGCTGAAGAAGGTCGCGCCGACCCTGCGCTACGACGCCGCGTTGTTCGACGGCGGCCTGCAAAGCGGCAACCCGCTGCCCGAGGGCCGGTGGGCGAGCGTCTCCGTGCCGACGCTGGTCATGGACGGCGGCAAGAGCCCCGCGTGGATGCGCAATGGTGTGGCCGCCCTGGCGAAAGCGGTCCCCGGCGCCGAGCACCGGACGATCGAGGGCCAGACCCATATGCTCAAGCCCAAGGCGGTGGCCCCGGTGCTGATCGACTACTTCAACGGCTGACGGAGCGATCATGAGGATCGAATTGGTCGAAGGCGACATCACCGAACAGCGGGTCGACGTCGTGGTCAACGCCGCGAACTCGTCCCTGCTCGGCGGGGGCGGGGTGGACGGCGCGATCCATCGCCGCGGCGGACCGGAGATCCTCGTCGAATGCCGGGCCCTGCGCGCGGGGCACTACGGCAAGGGACTGAAGACCGGAGAGGCGGTCGCCACCACGGCGGGCCGCCTTCCGGCGCGCTGGGTGGTGCACACCGTCGGGCCGGTGTGGTCCGACTCGGAAGACCGCTCCGCACTGCTCGCCAACTGCCACCGCAACTCGCTGCACGTGGCCGCCGATCTCGGCGCGCACACCGTGGCCTTCCCCGCGATCTCGACCGGGATCTACCGGTGGCCGGTCGAATCCGCGGCGGAGATCGCCCTCGAAACCGTGATCGGCACCCTTTCGGCCGGGTCGTGCTCGGTGGAACTGGTGCGCTTCGTGCTGTTCGGGACGGCGGCCTACGACGTGTTCCGGGAGCAGGCGGACGCGCTGGGCGTGTAGCCGCTCACCCCGGCGACCCGAAGACTCAACTCGCGTGCTCAACCCCGAAACTCACGTGCTTGCCCCCGTAACTCACGTGCTTGGAGGCGGAACTCGCGTGCTTGAACCCGTAACTCACGTGCTTGGAGGCGGAACTCGCGTGCTTGAACCCGTAACTCACGTGTTTGGAGGCGGAACTCGCGTGACTGGACGGACGACTCGCGGCAGGGCCCGGTCACACGAGTTCCGCCTCTGATCACGCGAGTCACGTCTCCGATCACGCGAGTCACGGGTTCAAGCACGCGAGTCACGTCTCTGATCACGTGAGTCACGGGGTTGAACTCGTGAGATCGTTGCTCGCGACAGGACCCGGCCCGGCTACAGGCCCGCCGGCGAGGAACCCCGCGTCACCAGTTCCCGAGCCGCCCCGCTCCCATCGGCCGGAACAGCCCAGATCCCCGACTCCACCCCGTAGGCCACGGTCCGGTCGTCGAGCCAGGCGGCCTGGTCGTCCACGCTCCGCGTCTCGGCCAGCATCGTCTCCTTACCGGACGCCAGATCGAGGACAGCCAGCCGCCAAGGCGCCGCGAGATCGGCGGAAACCCGTTTCTTGAAGGCGATCCGCTTCCCGTCCGGCGAAAGCGACGGACACTCGACGTTCTCGCGGATCATGTTCGCGACGAGCTTCTCGTAGTCCGCCTCGACGAGGTAGGTCTTCCCCTTCGTCCCCACGGTCGCGTAGAACTTCTTGCCGTCGTCGGCGAAGGTGATCCCCCAGTAGTTCACGTCGGACGAGTAGTACCGCTTGCCGTCGAGCAGGAGCGTCATCTCCTCGATGCTCTTCGTCAGTTTCCCGGTCGTCAGGTTGAAGATGCCCGCCCTGGTCGAAAACCCGGTCTCCGCGTAGGAATCCCCATTGACGAACAGCGTCCAGTAGGCGAGCTTGCCGTCCGGCGAGACCCGGCCGCGGCTGGGGGTGCCGGGCAGTTCGATCCGGCGGATCTCGTTGAGGTCCTTGTCCAGCACGATGACGTCGGTCATCGGCGGCAGCACTCCCGGCTGCGCGGCCAGGCACAACGCGGTCCCCGCCGAGGTGGCGAACCGGTCGCAGCTGAGGCCGGACACCTTCCGGGGTTCGCCGGGCCGGTCGGCCGGGACGGTGGCCAGCCGCCCGAAATCGGGGCCTTCGGCGATGTTGCGGAACAGCAGTTGCCCCTTCGCCTGCACCGAAACCGGCTGCCCGGTCACGACGGCGACGGAGTTGACCTCCGGCCCGCGGTCCCGCGAGTAGACGCCGTAGCCGACGGCCGCCGCGATCAGGACGACGACCGCCGCCACCACGCCCAGGATCCGCGCCCTCATGCGTAAGTCCTCAAAGGACGGAGTACAGCGGCCGCCACGACCACGACGGCCAGCGCGCCCGCGGCGACCAAGACCGCGGCGTGCAGGTCCCAGGTGGTCCAGGCGAGTCCGAAAAGGACGGACGCGAGCATCCGCGTCGTCGCCTGCCCGGTCTGCACCAGCGCCAGCCCACTCGCCCGCTGGTGCTCGGGCAGCAGCGGCCCGGCGGCGGCCATCAGGACGCCGTCGGTGGCGGCGTAGAAGACACCGTGCAGCACCAGCGCCAGCACCGCGAGGATGCCGCCGTCGACCGGTCCGAGCAGCGCCAGCAGCGCGACGACCAGCGCGACGTGCCCACCTAGGAACACCTTCCAGCGGCCGATCCGGTCCGAAAGCCTGCCGAACGGAACGGCGAGCAGCAGATAGACGCCGGCGGTTCCCAGCGGCAGCAAGGGGAAGAAGACCGCGCCGAGGTCCCAACGGCGCTGCAGAACCAGATAGAGGAACGAATCACTGAGGGTGACCAGGCCCAGCAGGGCCGCCCAGACGCAGATCCGGCGGAACGACGCCTGGCGGATCAGCCCGGCGGTCTCCCGCAGCGAGACCTTGGGCCGCTCGGCCCTCGGCGTCGGCTGGTGGTCCTTGACCAGCACCAGCAGGATGATCACGCCGATCGCGGCGACGCAGAAGCTGGTGAAGAACACCGAGTCGTAGCTGCCGAGGCTGAGCCACAGCACCGCCATCGCGACCAGCGGGCCGAGGAAGGCGCCGAAGGTGTCCATCGCGCGGTGCACGCCGAAAGCGCGGCCGAGGTGTTCGGGATCGCTGCTCAAGGTGATCAGCGCGTCCCGCGGCGCGGTCCGGACGCCCTTTCCGGTGCGGTCGGCCGCCAGGACGGCGCCGATCGCCACGGTGGACGAACCCGCCAGCATCAGGCCGATCTTGCCCAGTGCCGAGAGCCCGTAACCGAAGCAGGCGACGGCTTTGAGCCGCTGCCAGCGGTCCGCGAGATGCCCGCCGACCAGCCGGACGACGGCGGTGACACCGGAGTAGAGGCCGTCGAGCACGCCGAACTGCAGCGGGCTCAGGCCGAGACCGAGGACGAGGTAGAGCGGCAGGACGGCGGTCACCATCTCCGAGGAGATGTCGGTGACCAGGCTGACCAGGCCGAGCGCGACGACGTTCCCGGTGACCGCGCGTTTCACGCCGCTCTTGGGAACTTCCGCCGCGGTGTCCGCTCCCCTACTGGTGGCTATGTACATGGGGGACCTCCAGCGCCGTGAGGAGGTGCCGGGTCGCGGTGCACACGGCCGCGACCCGGCACCTGATCGCGAGGATCAGTGGCAGGTGTAGGTGGGAGAGGAATCGATGGTCTTGCCGTCGAGACCGATCATCTGGGTCGAGAAGGCGTTGTCCGACATGTTCAGCTTGAGCACGCCGTAGGTCGAGATCGCCTTCGCGGTGGCCGGGTGTTCGGTCTTGACCGGGTAGAGGGTCGCCCCGCCGCCACCGCCGATGATCTGCACCGGGCCGGCCGGATCCTTGTCACCGTCGGCGTTCTGCGGGTAGAAGCGCTCGTAGTGGTGGTCGTGCCCGTTGAGCACGAGGTCGACCTTGTTTCCGACCATGGTCTCCCAGAGGGTGGCCATCTTGTCGTTGTCACCGTGGTCGCCCGAGGTGTAGCGCGGGTGGTGGTAGTACGCGGCGACGCAGGGCTTGGTGTTGTTCTTCAGGTCCTGCTTGATCCAGTTCAGCTGCTCGTCGCTGACCGCGCTCGCGGCGAGACCGGGCGAGAACTCCGTGCTGTCGATGGCGACGAAGTGCCAGTTGCCCATTTCCCAGCTGTAGTAGGTCTTCCCGTTCGGCGTCGCGATCTTGCCGAAGTACTTCTTGTAGGCGCCCAGCGGGGTGTCGTCGTAGGTCTCGTGGTTGCCCGGGATCGGGTGCATGATGCTCTTGTACTTGCCCCAGGTCTTGTCGAAGTACTTCGTGAAGTCCTCGATGTGGGCGTCGTCGTACTGGTTGTCGCCCATGGTGATCACCGCGGCCGGGTTCATCTGGCCGACCAGGTTGGCGGTCTTCGGGTGGACACACGACGACGAGGACGCGGTGCACTGTTCCGCGATGTCACCGGAAGCCGCGAGCACGAACGACGAACCGCCGCCCGCTTGCGTGGTCGCCTGGATCGCGCCACTGGCGGCCGAGGTGTTGCCCGCGGCGTCCTTCGCCCGGACGCTGTAGGTGTACGCGGTCGCCGCGGTCAGGCCGGTGTCGGTGAAGGAAGCGCTTTCCGTGGTGCCGACGACTTGACCGTTCCGCAATACCTCGTACCCGGCGACGCCGACGTTGTCCGTCGACGCGGTCCACGTCAGGTCCACTGTGGACGCGGTGATCGAACCGGCCTTGAGGTTCGCGGGCGCGGTGGGCGCCTGCGTGTCACCGGAGGAGTCCGACGTTCCGTAGACCTGCATCTCCCAGAGGGAGTAGCCGTAACTGGTGGCACGCTTGGTCCCGACGAGACGCAGGTAGCGACCCTTGCCGGACAAGCCGGTGAGGTCGTCGGTGCCACCGTTCCCGTTGGTGACGGACTTGATGGAGGTCCACGACGAGCCGTCGTTGGAGACTTCCAGCCTGTACGCGGTGGCGTACGCGGCTTCCCAGTTCAGCTTGACCCGGTTGACGGCGGACGGGCCGCCCAGATCGACGCGGATGAACTGCGGGTCGGCGCCTTCGGCACTCGCCCAGCGGGTGGTGGTCTTCCCGTCGACGGCCAGCGCGCCGCCGTAGGAAGACGACTCCACCGAGGAGACGATGACGGGTTTACCTTGGGACAGAAGGACATCAGCGGCTTGCGCGTTACCGCTGAGCAGCGTCGGCAACAGGATGACGGCCGCGCCTAGTGGCAGTAGTCGGGTTCGGGCCTTCACATCGATCTCCCCGGGAATCCGTGGCGGCGGGTTGAGAGGGACAGGTGCGCGGCGTTCACTTCGAGTACACTTGTTCGTTTGGTAACTTTCCTAACGAATGCGTACGGTAATCCGTGCCACTCAGCGAGTCAAGACGTAGACTCGTCCCATGACCGGCGCCTTGATCTTCGACTTCGACGGAACGCTGGTCGACACCGAGGCGGCCGTCCTCGTGGCCTGGCAGGAGACTTTCCGCGAGCGCGGCGGCGAACTCCCCCTCGACGTCTGGCACACCGTGATCGGCACGCAGAACACCGCGATCGCGATGTTCGAACTGCTGGAGAAGAACGACGAGAACCTCGACCGGATCGCGGTCCGCACCGGCGTCCGCGCCCGGGTCACCGAACTGCTGGAATCCGAGGGACCGCGTCCCGGCGTCCAGGAGTACCTCGACGACGCGAGGGAGCAGGGCCTGCGGCTGGCCATCGCGTCCAGTTCGACCGGCGACTGGGTCTCCACGCATCTGAACCGGCTGGGCCTCGCGGACGCGTTCGAGGCCGTCCTCACCGGCGACCTCCATCAGGCCAAGCCGAGCCCGGACCTCTACCTGGCCGCGCTCGCCGCGCTGGACCTGCCCGCGGCCGAGGCGATCGCGTTCGAGGACTCGCCGCACGGCGTCACCGCGGCGAAGGCGGCCGGGCTGAAGTGTGTCGCGGTGCCGAACCCGATCACCGCAGTGCTGAACTTCGACCACGCCGATCTCGTCCTGGGGTCGCTGGCCGACAAACCACTGGGCGAACTACTCGGTCCGTGAAGGCCTCCGACCGAAGTACATGAGGGCCCCCTTCCTTGCGCCTGGCGCAAGGAAGGGGGCCTTCATGTACTTCAGGCGAGCAAGTGCCGGGACACTCGACGTCCCCGTCACCTCACCGCGCGCCGGCACGAGCCGCACCCGGCATCAACCGGAGCGAGTTGCTCAGCCGTTGAGCAGCCCACCCAGTCGGACCAGGAACGGCCGCTGGCCCTTCAGTAGCTTCTCCTCCGCTTCGGCGAGCCCGAACCAGGCGACCCTGTCGACCTCCGGGAACTCCTGCGTCCGCCCCGACCGCGGCGGCCACTCCATCTCGAAGGTGCCCGGGGCGACCTGGGCCGGGTCGAGGTCACCCTCCACCGCCCAGACCGTCACGACCTTGCCGCCGGACTGCTTCACCTCGCCGAGCGGGCGGTAGTCACCTTCCGGCGCCGGCAGCCCCAGTTCCTCCTGGAACTCGCGCCGTGCCGCGGCCTCCGGCGTCTCGTCCGGCTCGTACTCGCCCTTGGGCACCGACCAGCCGCCCGCGTCCTTCTTCGCCCAGAACGGCCCGCCCATATGCCCGAGCAGCACCTCGGTCGCCTCGCCCGACCTGCGGAAGAGCAGGATCCCGGCACTCGTCTTACCCGCCATGACGTCCAGTCTGACGCTGCTCCGAACGGGTGATGTGACCGGCCCGCGAAAAAAGTTTCCGCTCGCATGTCGATTGACGCCGAGCCCGTCCGACGCATGGGCAGAAGCAACCAGACAGAACTTCCCGGAAGGACCGGAACCATGACGCACACCATCACCCCCGCCGAGACCACCGCCACCACGACCGCCGCCACCCCGCGCGCCACCAAGGTCCAGGGCGCGAGCCAGTCGGCCGTCCGGGTCGTCGTCTCGTTCCTCTTCCTCTGCCACGGCTTGCAGGGATTCGGCTTCTTCGGTGGCGTCGACGGCGCGGGCGGCGCCGTCGAGCTCGGCTCCTGGCCCGGCTGGTACGGCAGCGTGATCGAGGTCGTCGGCGCCGCGCTGGTCCTGGTGGGCCTGTTCACCCGCCCGGTCGCCGTGCTGCTCTCCGGCGTCATGGCCTACGCCTACTTCACCGTCCACGCGCCGGAAGGTGTGCTGCCGCTGCTGAACATGGGCGAGCTGTCGACCCTCTACTGCTGGATCTTCCTGCTGATCGCCGCGATCGGCCCGGGCACCTTCGCCCTCGACACACTTCGCCGCCGCCGCTGAACGCGAATCATAAAGGCCCCTTTCCTGGAATGATTCCAGGAAAGGGGCCTTTATCGCGTACCTGTCGATATCCTGTCAATAATTTCGGCCATACCACGGAATTACCCCCCGAAAGAAAGTTCCCTACAGATGGGGGTATCGGGCATCCTCTGTTGCATCAATGGTTTAGACCACCTTGAGCCGGAAGGATGCGTCATGACCCAGACAGCCACCGCCACGACCACCGAGGTCGGTTCGACCGCCCCGAAGTGGCAGGGACTGGCCCTGTCCGTCGTCCGCGTAGTGGTCTCGTTCTTGTTCCTCTGTCACGGATTGCAGAAGATGGGCCTGTTCGACAAGGCCGCCGTCCCCGTCGGCACCTGGCCGAGCTGGTACGCCGGAGTGATCGAGCTGGTCGGCTCGCTGCTGCTCCTGGCGGGTCTGTTCACCCGCCCGGTCGCGGTGCTGCTTTCGGGCACGATGGCGTACGCGTACTTCGTCGTACACCAGCCCGACGCGCTGTTGCCGTTGCAGAACAAGGGTGAGACGGCCGCCCTGTACTCCTGGATCTTCCTGCTGTTCGCGGTGGTCGGTCCGGGCACCTACGCGCTCGACACCCTGCGCCGCCGTCGTCGCGGAGCCTGAGCCCTCGGCCCCACCGATGCTATGAAGGACGCTTTCATTGCAAAATTTGCAATGAAAGCGTCCTTCATAGCGTTCCGGTACGGGAAGGTCAGCGACCCTGGGGCAGCCCGGCCGCCAGATCGGACAGCGCGAGCACGTGCTCCATCAGCACGGTCAGCACCTGCTTCGTCGAATCGCGTTCCCGCGCGTCGCACAGCAGCAGCGGGACGTCCATGCCGACGTCGAGCGCCTGCCGGACCTCCTCGGTCCCGTAGCGGTACGCGTTGTCGAAGCAGTTGACGGCGACGACGAACGGCAGTCCGCGGCGCTCGAAGAAGTCGACGGCCGCGAAGCAGCTGTCGAGCCGTCGGGTGTCGGCCAGCACGACGGCGCCGAGCGCGCCTTCGGCCAGTTCGTCCCACATGAACCAGAACCGGTCCTGTCCGGGCGTGCCGAACAGGTACAGGATCAGTTCGGGGTTGATGGTGATGCGGCCGAAGTCGAGGGCGACCGTGGTGGTCGTCTTCTTCTCCACACCGGTGAGGTCGTCGACGCCCTCGGACGCCGCGGTGATGACCTCCTCGGTGCGCAGCGGGGGAACCTCGCTGACCGAACCGACCATCGTGGTCTTACCGACCCCGAACCCGCCGGCGATGAGGACCTTGACCGCGTTCGCGGTCAAGGATCGCCGGGGCTCAGAGTTTCCGGATGCCATCAAGAACCGCCTGGAGTACGTGTTTGTTGGGAGTGTCGGTGACCGGGGTCGCGGTGCGGAACAGCACGAGGTTCTGTTCGATCAGGTCGCTCAGCAGCACCTTCACCACCGGCAACGGCAGATCGATGCGCGCGGCGACCTCCGCGACGGAGGTCGGTCTCTGGCACAGGTTGAGGATCCGCCCGTACTCCGGCTCGAAACCGGCGACCTCGTGCGCGGTGCGCATCGCGACCACCAGCGTGATCAGGTCGAGGCCGAGCGTGTCCGAACGGGTGCGCCCGCCCGTGACGGCGTACGACCGGACCAGCGGCCCGGCCTCCTCCTCGAACCACGACTCGTGCCGCCCGCTCATGGCGACAGAGGAGTCGCGGCGCGGGGCGCCGAAGTGAGTACCGCACCGACCCGCTTGACCATCAGGTTCATCTCGTAGGCCACGAGACCCATGTCCGCGTCCTCCTTGGCCAGCAGCGCGAGACAGGCACCGCGGCCCGCCGCGGTGACGAACAGGAAGGCGTGGTCCATCTCGACCATGGTCTGCCGGACGTTGCCGCCACCGAAGTGCCGTCCCGTGCCCCGCGCGAGGCTTTGGAACGCCGACGCGACCGCGGACAGGTGCTCCCCGTCCTGCTCCGACAGGTTGCCGGACCGTCCGATGAGCAGGCCGTCGGCGGACAGGACTACCGCCCTGTCGGCACCGCTGACACGCTTGACCAGGTCATCCAGCAACCAGTCGAGTTCACTGACTCCCGCGTTGGCCATCTAGTCACGATCTCCGTACATGTCGTGGTCGGTGTACTCGTCGGTGGGTTCGGTGTCCCGGCCACGGCGCGTTCCCTGCTGGAACGCGGCGAGGCGGTTCCTGGCCAGCTCGGGGGTGTCCTCGCGGACCTCCTCGCGCTGAGCGGCAGGCCGGTCCTCCATCAGCTGGGGGACCAGGTTCGCCTGACGTCGGCGCTGCGGCAGCGGTGGCCTGCCCGGCGCCTCGGGGCCGGGTCGCCGGGTCTGCGGCGGACGGCCGTCCTGCGGTCGGGTGTCGGCGGGCGGCCAGGCCGGCGGCTGCAAGGGCTGCACCGGTTGCGGCCGGGCCTCGGCACGCGCGGGCTCCGGGCGGATCGGCTCGGGCCTGGACGTGTCGAGCCGCGGCGTCTCGGGCCGGGGCACTCGCGGCTGACGCGAGGGCAGCGGCGGCAGCGTGCCACCGGACTGTTCCTGTTGCGACTGGGGAGCCACCGGCATCGGCACGGGCAGTTCGGGCCGCTCCGCGGGGAACTCGGTGCGGTGGCGGGCACGACGGCCCGGGAGCAGCGGTGCGGCGTCCGGCACCTCGGTGCTCTCGGGGTCCACCTCGTCCTCCTGCTCATCAGACGGGACCGGCGCGAGCAGGTCGGTGCGGACGAGCACGATGGCCCTGGTGCCGCCGTACGCGGACTCGCGCAGGTGCACGGAGATCCCGTGCCGCGCGGCGAGGCGCGCGACCACGAACAGGCCCAGCCGTGGCTCGGCTGACAAAGCCATGATGCCGAAATCCGGCGGATCGGCCAACATCGCGTTCAGCTCGGCCGCCTGTTCCGGCTCGATGCCGAGGCCCTGGTCCTCGACCTCGATCACGACGCCCTTGCCGACCACGTTGCCCCGCAGCTCGACGCGCGACTGCGGCGGCGAGAAGGAGGTCGCGTTGTCGATCAGCTCGGCGAGCAGGTGCACGAGGTCGCCGACGACCGGGCCCTGCACCGCGACCGCGGGCATCTTCGCCGTCTTCACCCTGGCGAAGTCCTCGGTCTCGGCCGAGGCGCCGCGGGTCAGCTCGGCCAGCGTCACCGGCTTGCGCCACTGACGGCCGGGCTGGCCACCACCGAGGATGATCAGGTTCTCCGCGTTGCGGCGGGCACGGGTGGAGAGGTGGTCCAGCTGGAAGAGCGTGTCCAGCTGTTCCGGGTCCTCCTGCTTGCGCTCGGCCTGGTCGAGCACCTTGAGCTGGCGGTGCACGATGACCTGGCTGCGGTGCGCGATGTTGAGGAACACCGTCTTGGTGCCTTCACGGGTCCTGGCCTCTTCGACGGCGGCCGCGATGGCGGTCTGCTGCGCCTTGTTGAAGGCCTCGGCGACCTGGCCGATCTCGTCGTCGCCGTGGTCGAGGAAGTGACCCTTGTCGTCGAGGTCGACGGGTTCGCCCGCCCGCACCCGGTCCACCAGTTCGGGCAGCCGGATCTCGGCGACGTCGAGGGTGTCCTCGCGCAGCCGGGCCAGCCTGCCGATGAGCCGGTTGGACAGTCGCAGGGCGACGATGAACACGCCGATGGCCACGAGCAGCGCGATGGCCGCCGCGATGGCCGAGGTGATCAGCGTCCGGTCGGCCTCGTCGACCGCCTGCGTCGTGGCCGTACCGCTCTGCTCGACGAAGCCGCGCATCATCGCGTCACTGACGCCGCGCGCGGCCTGGAGCCACGTCTGCTCGGGGATGGGGAGCGTGGCCTTGCTGTTCTGCAGGAAGGTGTTCTCGACCGTGTTGACGGCCTTCCACGGATCGCTCGCGACGAGTTGGTCGAACTTCGCCTTGACGTCCGGGATCATCCGCGAGACCGACGACTCCAGCTGAGAGCGGTACGAACCGACCTCGGTGATGTAGGCGCGGTAGGTCTCGTCGGTGAAGCCGCCGCCCGCGACGGCCGCGGCGGCGAGGGCGTTCGCGCGCTGCATCTGGTCGATCGCGGTGAACAGCGGGACCGCGGTGATCCGCTGGTAGGCGTTCTCGGCGTTCGGCGCGTCCTGCGCGAGACCGGTGAGGCCTTCGACGAACTGGTCGAGGATCTGGTTGTAGAAGGCGAAGGCGTCCAGCAGCGGCAGCTGGCCCGAGTCGGCCGACTGCCGGATCTGCGGCGACTTCTGGAGGAGCCCGTTGAGCGTGGCGATGTTGCGCTGCACGCTGTCCGGCGAGTCGCCGACGAACTTCTGCAAGTGGGCGGCGACGCCCTGGGCGGCCGCGTCGGTCTTGGCGCGCTGCTCGACGAGCGTGGCGTGCTGCGAACGGTCACCGGCGAGCTCGCGCAGCGTCAGGCGCCGCTCTTCCTGCACCTGGACGAAGAAGGGGAGGGAAGGCGCTTCCGAGTCACGGATCCGTTGCGCGTAGTCGCGACCGTTGACCGCGTCGGAGATCAGGTAGCCGCCGATCGCGAGACCGACGAGCATGAGCGCGATGCTCGGAATGAGCGCGATCGTCAGAACGCGCGAACGAATCGAAGAGCCGCGGCCTCGTCGAAGGGAAATCTGCTTCACCGTGGTCCGTTTTCCTTCCGGCAGTTATTGGTTTCGGGTCGCCGGGGATCTCATACCCGCGGGATCCGATAGCCGGATCAACACAGCGTGGTCCGCTCCGCCCGCGAAGACGCTAGGAGACCCAAACGGGTGAGTCAAGTCCGGACGCGAAGGGTAGTCGCGTATGGCCGTGACCAGCTGACGAGAGGCCGGTGGACCTCGAAAGTCCACCACGTGGACCCGGGGACCCCGACAAGTGACTCGCCAGTAGATCACCTGGCGGTTTATCGCAGGCAGCGGCTTGATCGACGCCCATCGGACTCGATCAAGTAACACCTCTCGGCGTTCGCGTCTCAGCCGAAAGGTCGACGAAAACTACTCGCCGTGACCTCGCTCACGCTTTCGGAGCAGGGACCTCACATACCGTTCGGTTTGCGAACGACATCACCACGGAGCAACGCCGTCGTAACGCCGTTCGAACCACGAAATCGAGAATTTCCGAAGCTTTTCGCCGCCGTTTCGGCGAAATGATCTTCCTCGCCGCGGCCCAGTTCGTCTTCGAGGAGCGCGTCCACCCTCCCGGACGCGTCGCGGAGCATCCGGACGCCCGCCCAGCACAACGTCGCCACCCCGCAGACCAGGATCACGACGAGCGCCGTCTCGACCGGATATCGCGAGCCGAATTCATTGAGCAGGAAACCGGAGACGACACCGCACACGGCGATGGCGGTATAGGTGAACGACACGATCCCCTCCTTCTCCAGGCGCCGTGGCCCGCGCCTTGCCGCTGAGACGGGCGACGCGGGTTTCCCTTACGCCACAGGGGAAGGATCTACGTCACACTCGCGGCGAGAGCGAACGTCGAGATTAACAGCGAATTCGCGAAGGATCTCCGTGTCTCCCCCACTGGGGCGAGGTGATCACCTATTTGCCACCGATTCCCGAATGAACTTCACCATTTTCGCGCGCGGGGGTGTCATGAGGGGTCCCCATAGGACGAATTCCGTCCCATGCGGACCCCTCATGACACCCACAGCAGAGAGGCAGAACGTTCGGTATGCCAAGAGCGGCCCCGCTCGGAGCTCAGCTCCGGAGGTCCCGAAGCGTCGTGACGGCGCGGAGCACCTCTCCGTAGGTGGTGTACAGCGGCGCCAACCCGAACCTCAGCACGTTGGGCGGGCGGAAGTCGCAGATCACGCCGCGCTCGGTCAAGGCGGCCATCGTCTCGGCCGCGTCGTCGTCGGCGACCGAGATCTGGTGCCCGCGATCGGTGCCCCGCGGGGTCGTGATCTTCGCGCCGTCGAGGAGCTCGTCCGCACACCTGAAGAAGAAGTCGCCGAGCGCGAGCCCCTTCTCTCGCAGTGCCGCCCGATCCACCCCGTCCCAGACGTCGAGGGCCGCGTCCAGCGCGAGCAGCGAAAGGATGTCGGGCGTGCCCGCGCGGCCTCGCGCGATCCCGGCGTGCGCCTCGTACGCGCCCCGCATCGCGAACGGATCGCGGTCGCCGGCCCAGCCCGCCAGCGGCTGGTCGAACCGGTCCAGCCACTTCGTTGCCACGTAAAGGAAAGCCGGCGCGCCCGGGCCACCGTTGAGGAACTTGTAGGTGCAGCCGACGGCGAGGTCCACGCCTGTCGCGTCCACTTCGACCGGGAGCGCGCCGACGCTGTGGCAGAGGTCCCAGAGCACCAGTGCCCCGGCTCGGTGCAGCGCCTCGGTCAGCGCGGCCATGTCGTGGGCTCGCCCGGTGACGTAATCGACGTGGTTGATCAGCGCGACAGCGGTCCGCTCGCTCACCTCGTCCGGCATGTCCTCGGCGACGACCCGGCGCACCGTGTGCCCGGTCAGGCGGGCGACCTCGTCGGCGATGTAGCCGTCGGTCGGGAACGTGTCCGCGTCGACGAGGATCTCGTCGCGCCCGGGGGCGATCCGGGTCGCGGCGACCAGTGTCTTGAAGAGGTTCACGCTGGTCGAATCCGCCACGACGACCTGCCCCGGCGCGGCGCCCACCAGCGGCGCGATCCGCTCACCGACCCGTACCGGCGCCTCCCACCAGCCCTCCGACCAGGAGCGGATGAGCCGTCCGCCCCATTCCTCGCGGACGACCGCGGCGATCCGTCCGGCCACGTGCTTCGGCGGCGCGCCCAGCGAGTTGCCGTCGAAATAGGCGACGTCCTCGTCGAGGTCGAATTCGTTTCGCTTGTGCGCCAAGGGATCGGCCGCGTCGAGTGCCGCGGCCTCGGCTACGAGGTCAGTCACGCCCGCCATCGTCGGCGAGTGTGTTCCAGAAGTCCAGTTCGTACGCCTGGAACAACCGCGCGTGGGTCCGGGCGTCCTTTTCGGACAGCCGCCCGGCGTCGAGCGCGGCCTGGACCGCTTCGACGGCCAGTTCTTCGAGCTCCGGCGACGGCGCGCCGAAGAAGTCGAAGAAGGCGCACGCCTCGTCGTCGAAGCCGTACCGCTCGCGCATCGCGGCGGCGATCGCGGCGCAGTACCGGCCGAAGGCGGCGAAGTTGGCGACGATCGCCACGATGACGTCCGCCGGTTCGCCGTTGAGCGCCAGCCAGGCGACGAACGCCGGATACGCCTGGCAGCCCGCGCGCGGTTCGAAGCCGGGCGGCTCCTCGGCGAGAGCCGGCAGCTTGCCGAGCGCGAGCCCCTCGCCCGAGGCCAGGGTCGCGAAGAACTCCCGCGCGTTCCGCTCCTGCGACCGCGACGCGAGGTGGAGGAAGCTGCGCCAATCGCTGCGGACGATCCGGTACTCCTCCGCGGCGATCGCGGCGAAGACCTCCCGTGGCGCTTCACCCGCCTCGACGGCCGGGACGAGCCGGTTGTCGTCGTCGTGGGACGCCAGTTCCGCCTGCACCGCGTCGATCAACTCACGTGCCGAACCGGTCATCGCCGAGGTTCCTCCTTGTTCGGTGCTGACGCGCTGAAAACGGAAAAGGTGGACATTTCGCGTAGCGCAACCGTGGCCGCGATTCTCTATCCACCACTGACCAGAGCCCTTACAGTGTGCCTGATCAGGCAGCATCGAGGAGGCCAGCGTTGACCAACCAGCCGACCGTCGCCGAGCAGATCGAAGGCCAGACCATCCCCGCCCTGCTTCACCGCAACGCCCAGGAGTTCGGTGACCTGCCGGCGGTCACGTCACTCGACATCGAGGGCAAGCCGACCCTGAGCTGGCGTGAGTTCCACACCGCCATCGCCGAGGTTTCGCGCGGGCTCGCCGGCCTCGGGGTCGGTACCCGCGACCGGGTGCTGATCATGGCGCCGAGCAGTCCCGAACACCTGATCGCCGACCTCGCCGCCGCCCATCTCGGCGCGATCCCCTGCACCGCGTACGCGACGCTCAGCCCGGAGCAGATCGGGTTCGTCGCCCGGCACAGCGCCGCCGGCGTCGTCGTACTCGCCGGTGCCGACGAGCTCGCCCGCTGGTCGCAGGTCCTCGACGACCTGCCCGCGCTGCGGCACGTCGTCCTGCTCGACGCGTCCGCGATCCCCGCGGACGACAAGCGGTTCCTGTCGTTCGCCGATCTGCGCGCGGCGGGCGCGGAGGCGCACGCGGCCGATCCGGCGGCGTTCGAGACCGCGTGGTCCGCGATCGGCCCGGACGACCCGCTGTCGATGATCTACACCTCCGGCACCACCGGCGAACCCAAGGGTGTCGTGCTGTCGCACCGCAACGCGATCCACGAGGCCAACGCGGTCATGCGGCTGCACGACTCGCCGATGCACGCCACGAACATCGCGTACCTGCCGCTCGCGCACATCGCCGAACGCGAACTGTCGATCTACATGCCGATCGTGTGGGCCGGGCACGTGCACACCGTCGGCGATCCGACCGCCGTCGTCGGCGCGCTGGGCCAGGTGCACCCTTTGAGCTTCTTCGGCGTCCCGCGGGTGTGGGAAAAGATGGTCGCGGGCCTGAAGAACCTGCTCGGCTCGCTGCCGGAGGACAAGCGGAACGGCCTGATCGCCGCGAACGAACTGCTGCAACAGGGCTACAAACTGCGCAGTGACGGCAAGGAGGTCCCGCCGGAGCTCGCGGAGAAGATCGCGCAGACCGACGCCGTCGCGCTCGCGCCCGTGCGGGCGATGCTGGGCCTGGACAAGATCGAGGTCGCCTCCAGCGGTGCCGCCGCGCTGCCGGTGGAGATCCTGTACTTCATCGCCGGGCTCGGCGTCGAGATCCAGGAGGTCTGGGGACTGTCCGAGACCACCGGCGCGGTCACCTCGAACACGCCGTCGGCGTTCAAGGCGGGTTCGGTCGGCCGCCCGCTGGAAGGCGTCGAGGTCAAGGTGGCCGAGGACGGCGAACTCCTCGTCCGCGGCCCGATCGTGTTCCTCGGCTACCTGCAGGAGGACGGCTCGATCAAACCGGACGTCGACGCCGACGGCTGGCTCGCCACCGGCGACATCGGGACGATCGACGAACGCGGCTTCGTCACGATCACCGACCGCAAGAAGGAACTGATCATCACTTCGAGCGGCAAGAACATCGCCCCGACGAAGATCGAAGGACTGCTCAAGGAACACCCGCTGATCGGGCAGGCCGTCGCGATCGGCGAGAAACGGCCGTACGTCACCGCGCTGATCGTCGTCGACGACGAGATCGCGCCGGGCTGGGCGACCGCGAACGGCATCGAACTCACCGAAGGCGAATCGCTCGCCGACAACGCGCAGGTGCGCGCGGAGATCGAGAAGGCCGTCGAGGCGGCGAACGCCCGGCTGGCGCGGATCGAGCAGATCAAGCGGTACCACGTCATCCCGAAGGCGTGGACGCCGGAAAGCGGCGAGGTGACCCCGACGCTGAAGCTGAAGCGGCGGATCATCAACGACCGGTACGCGCCGACGATCGCGGACCTCTACGCCGCTTCCGCCGCTCCGGACCCCGCCCCCGCCGCCGGTTCCTGAAGTACATGAAGGCCCCCTTCCTTGCGCCTAGGTACAGGAAGGGGGCCTTCATGTACTGGGCGGAAAGCGGTCGCGACCGGTGAGCCGGCGCTGCTAACTTGCGGCCGTGGATCTCTTCTCCCGCTCTTGGGCGGCGCTGCTCGCCGCCGTCGCCGAAACCCCCGACGAAGACTTCGCCAAACCGTCCGGCTGCGCCGGGTGGCTGGTGCAGGATCTGGTGTGTCACCTGGTGATCGACGCCCAGGACGTCCTGATCACCCTCGCGACCCCCGCCGAAACCCCGCCGACACGCGACGCCGTCTCCTACTGGGAGATCGCCGACACGCCGCCCACCGGCGAGGACGATCTCGACGCGCTGATCGTGCGGCTCGCCGCCGCCTACCGGGAACCGCGGCTGCTCAAGTTCCACCTCGACGACGTCGGTTCCGCCGCGGGCCGCGCCGCCGTCCTCGCCGACCCGGCGGCGCGGGTCGCCACCCGCGACATCGTCCTGTCCGCGGGTGACTTCCTGTCCGCGTACGTCCTGGAATGGACGCTGCACCACCTCGACCTCGTCGCGCATCTGCCGCACCTCGACGGGCCCGCCGCCGACAGCCTCGCGAGGACCAGGCAGATCCTGGAAGAACGCACCGGTGAGAAGTTCCCCGAGTCGTTCTCCGACACGGACGCGCTGCTGGTCGGCACCGGACGCCGCGAAGCGACCGACGGGGAGAAGGCCGCCCTCGGCGACCTCGCCACGAAGCTCCCCTTCGTCGTCGGCTAACGGACGACACGCGTGACTGAATGGACGACACGCGTGATCAGACGGCGAACACACGTGATCAGACATGGAACTCGCGTGCTCAGGGACGGGACTCGCGTGCTTGGGGACGGAAC